>CAZRKV010000075.1:0-11033 GCA_964600305.1 uncultured Nocardioides sp.
CCCGTGGTGGGAGTCGACCTCCACCACCACCTCGGTCGTGTGGTCGGCGTCGGGGGCCGCGCTGGTGCCTTCTCCGACCAGGGGGTGGTGCCGGTAGTCGACGACGTCCACCGCGGTCACCACCCCACCGGCCTCGGCGATCGCGGTGGTGACGGTGCCGACGAGGGCGTGGTCGGGCACGGTGTGCAGCCGCATGGTGATCGAGTACGACGAGGTGGTCGCTGCCATGGGCCCACCTTCCTCCCGGCGGTGGGCTACCGACAAGTCACCCTGCGGGTCAGGCGTCGGGGTGCCCCTGCTCGCCGTACCAGGTCGCGAGGCGGCCGCCCCGGCTCACCGCCCGCAGCCGCTTCTCGGTCTCGGGCCGGTCCGCGTCGGTGGTCGCGACGAGGAGGTGGTCACCGGTGCGCAGCACGGTGCGGCCGCGGGGCACGAAGAGGGACTCGTCGCGCAGGACCAGGGCGACCACCGCCTCCCCCGGCAGGCGCAGCTCGGCCACCTCCACCCCCGCGATCTGGGAGCCCCGCGGGACCTCGACGGTGAGCATGGTGGCCCCGATCTCCTCGAAGGGGGCGTACTCCATCGCCAGCTCGCGGGTCTGCTCCGGCTCGGTGAGGCCGAGCCGGCGCGCCAGGAAGGGCAGCGTCGGCCCCTGGATGATGGTGAACACGACCACCAGCAGGAAGGTGACGTCGAAGATCCGGTCCGCCCCGGCCACGCCGGCGGTGATCGGGAAGGTGGCGAGCACGATGGGGACCGCGCCGCGCAGCCCCGCCCACGACATGAACACCTGCTCCTTCGGTGGGACCCGGAAGGGGCTGGCGAGCAGCAGGACCGACAGCGGCCGGGCGACGAAGGTCAGGGCGACGCCCACCACCAGGGCAGGCAGGAACGAGTCCGGCAGCCGGGACGGGCTCGCGAGCAGGCCGAGCATCACGAACAGCCCGATCTGGGCGAGCCACCCGAGGCCCTCGGCGAAGGCCATCGTCGAGGTGCGGTGCGGGAGGTCGGCGTTGCCGAGGAAGAGCGCGGCGACGTAGACCGCCACGAACCCGCTGCCGCCGGCCGCCCCCGCGGCCCCGAAGGCCAGCAGCGCGAACGCGAAGGTCGCGAGCGGGTAGAGGCCGGCCGCCGGCAGCGCGAGACGGGAGAGCACCCACCGTCCGACCCAGGCGACCACGAGCCCCACGACCAGGCCGACGGACATCTGCTGGAGGAAGCCTAGGATCGCGGTGCCAGCATTGAGCTCGAACCACAGGTCGGAGACCACCAGGACCACCAGGATGATCACCGGCGGGTCGTTGAACCCGGACTCGGCCTCGAGCACCGCCCGGGTCCGGGCACGCAGCGGCAGGGAGCGCATCACGGCGAAGACCGCGGCCGCGTCGGTCGAGGAGACCACCGCCCCGAGCAGCAGGGCGGTACGCGGCTCGACGTCGAGGAGCAGATAGGCCAGCACCGAGGTGACCGCCACGCTGATCGCCACCCCGACCGTGGCGAGGGCGCCGGCCAGGCCCACGACGGGGCGCACCACCCGCCAGTCGGTGGTGAGCCCGCCCTCGGCGAGGATGACCGCGAGCGCGATGCTGCCCAGGGTCTGGGCCAGCAGGGCGTCCTCGAAGCCGATACCGAAGCCGGCCTCGCCCAGGGCGAGCCCGATCAGCAGGTAGAGCAGCAGGGTCGGGAACCCGGCCCCCACCGCGATCCGGACCGCGGCGACCCCGACGAGGAGCACGGACATGCCGAGCAGGAGCGTGAGGTTCAGCTCCTCGGGCGTCACGGGTTCAGGATGCCAGACCACCGCCCCCGGACTGGCGGTCGGCGCCCGGAGGGGGGCATGCTGGATCCGATCACGACGTCGCCCGTGAGGAGGGGTGGATGAGCAGCAACGCTGCGGCGAACGAGGAGGCCACGCGCGGGGCCTTCTCCTCACGCAAGGTCTTCATCCTGGCCGCGGTCGGGTCGGCCGTCGGGCTGGGCAACATCTGGCGCTTCCCGTACGTCGCCTACGACAGCGGCGGCGGCGCGTTCCTGCTCCCCTACCTGGTCGCGCTGCTGACCGCGGGCATCCCCTTCCTGTTCTTCGACTACGCCATCGGGCACCGCTACCGCGGCTCGGCCCCGCTGTCGTTCACCCGCGCCGGCGGACGCAAGGCCGAGGGCCTGGGGTGGTGGCAGTTCGGGATCTGCTTCGTCATCGCGGTCTACTACGCAGCCGTGATCGCGTGGGCGATCCGCTACACCTTCTTCTCCGTCGGCAAGCAGTGGGGGGAGGACACCGAGGCCTTCTTCTTCGAGGACTTCCTGCAGGTCGCCGACGGCGTCAGCCTGGACTTCGTCCCGGGCGTGCTGGTGCCGCTGCTGATCGTCTGGCTGGTGGTCCTGGGCGTCCTGGCCCTGGGTGTCCAGCGCGGAGTCGGCGCATCCGCGGTGGTCTTCATCCCGATCCTGGTCGTGGTCTTCGGCTTCCTGGTCATCCGGGCCCTGTTCCTGCCCGGAGCCGCGTCGGGCCTCGAGCAGTTCTTCCGTCCCGACTGGGGCGCCCTGCTCGACGCCTCGGTGTGGGCGGCGGCGTACGGCCAGATCTTCTTCTCGCTGTCGATCGGCTTCGGCATCATGATCACCTACGCCTCCTACGTCCGGCGCCGCAGTGACATGTCCGGCTCGGGCCTGGTCGTGGGCTTCGCCAACTCCGGCTTCGAGCTGCTGGCCGGCATCGGCGTCTTCGCCGTGCTGGGCTTCATGTCGCAGGCCGCTGCGGTGCCGGTGGACGAGGTGCTCGGCGAGGGTGGTGTCGGGCTGGCCTTCGTGGCGTTCCCGGCGATCATCAACGAGGCGCCCGCCGGCTCCCTGATCGGCCTGCTGTTCTTCGCCTCCCTCATCCTGGCGGGCCTCACGTCGCTGATCAGCATCACCGAGGTCCAGATCGCGGCCGTGCGCGAGAAGTTCGAGCTCAGCCGGGTGACCGCGACGCTGGCGGTCGGGGTCCCGGGCGCGGTGATCAGCCTGCTGCTGTTCAGCACCACGACCGGCCTGCCGGTCCTCGACATCGTCGACAACTTCATCAACCGGTTCGGCATCCTCGTCGTGGCGGTCGCGAGCATGCTGGTGGTCGCCTGGGGCCTGCGGCTGCTGCCGGCGCTCACCGACCACCTCAACCACAGCGGCAGCGTGCCGATCGGCACCTGGTGGTGGGTGCTGGTGGGGGGCCTGACCCCGGCCGTGCTCACCTTCGTGCTGGTCAACTACCTGGTCGAGACCCTGCAGGAGCCCTACGGCGGCTACCCGCAGTGGATGCTGCTGACCTTCGGCTGGGGTGTGGCCATCGGCGTGCTGGTGCTCGGGTTGCTCGCCGCCCTGGCGCCGTGGAAGCCCACCACCTCGCTCGAGGTGCCCCCTGACAGTCCCGCCGTCTCCGCGGCCGGCGGAAAGGAGAAGCGGCCATGAGCACGAGCGCCATCATCCTGATGATCGTCGCGATGCTGGTGATCTGGGGCGGCCTCGTCCTCGCGATCATCAACCTCAACCGGGGCGACGCGGGCGCGGGCCCGCTGGACGAGCAGCACCGCGACCTCTGACGCCGAGGAGTCACTTCTGCCCCGCCCCAGCGCGGTGAGGAGTCACTTCTTCCCGCGCGGCGAGTGGTGAGGAGTCAGCATCCCGGTGCGCCCCGGGGCGGTACGACGCGGGTCGACCACGTGCCGCCCCAGGGAGAAAGTGACTCCTCGCGGCCCCCAGGGGGGGCAGAAGTGACGCCTCGCGGCCACCAGCGGGGGCAGAAGTGACTCCTCGGCACTGGGGTGTCCGAGGTCACGCACGCCCGGTTTTGCACTCATTTCGGTGGGAGTGCAAGCATGCACTCCATGCTTGAAAGTGCAACGCCCACCGGGCGGGACCACCGCCGGCGGGAGGCCGCCCACCGGATCACCGTGCAGGCCCAGGAGCTGACCCTGGCCCACGGCTGCGACGGGTTCACCATGGATGACCTGGCGGCGGCCGCGGGGGTGTCCCGGCGCACCCTGTTCAACTACTTCCCGGGCAAGGTGGACGCCGTGCTGGGCCACTTCCCCGAGGCCCGGCCGGGCCTGCGCGAGGAGTTCCGCGCCGGCGGGCCCACGGGGGACCTGGTCGCCGACCTCACGGTCCTCGCCCGGGACCTGGCGCGCAGCAGCCACGTCGAGCGCTCGGACGTGGCCCGCTCGCGCGCCGTGCTCGCCCGTGACCCGCGCCTGCTGGCCGCGGCCCACGAGCGGTTCGCCGCCGCGCTCGGCGAGTACGTCGAGGACATCCGCCTGCGGGAGGGCGCGGACTTCGACCCGCAGCGGGCACGCCTCGTGGTGCGGGTGCTGGGGGCCGTGGCCGACATGGCGCTGGACACCCTGCTGGAGTCCGAGGACGACCTCGACCTCGCCGACCACCTCGAGCACCTGGTCAGCACCGCACGCACCGTGCTGGCACCCACCGACCGCTGAACCCCTGACCCACGACTGACCCACCACAGGCCGGACGGGCCCCGCTGCGCCCGGTCACCCAGGAGAGGAACCATGGCAACCCTGCTCTACCGGATCGGCCGGACCGCCTTCCGCCGCTGGCCCCTGTTCGTGGCCGGCTGGCTCGTCGTGCTGCTGGGCATCGGCGCGTTCGCGGCCACCATGAGCCAGCCGATGAAGGACTCCTTCACCATCCCCGGCATCCCCTCCGAGGAGGCCGCCGACCTGCAGCAGGAGCTCTTCCCGGGGGCCGAGGACGCGTTCGACCAGGCCACGGTCACGGTCGTGGTCGCGGCCGAGGACGGCAAGCTGGCCCAGCACAGCGACCAGGTGAACGCCCTGATCGCCGACCTCGCCGAGCTGCCGCAGATGCCGGACGACCCGCAGCTGGCCAACCCGGTCCAGGCCGCGCCGGCGATGCGCCAGCAGGTGCTGCAGGCCGCCCGGGAGTCCGGTACGCCGACCGAGGTCGCGCAGGCCAACGCCGACGCCGTCTCCCCGCTCTCCGAGGACGGTCGGGTCGGGACCATGGAGTTCACCTTCGACGTGGACTCGGTGATGGAGGTCGAGCCGGAGACCCTCGAGGCGACCGAGGAGGTCCTCGACGAGCACTCCCGCGACGGGCTCCGGGTCGAGGCCAACGGCCAGGGCATGGCCGGCATGGTCGAGCTGGACGGGACCGCCGAGCTGATCGGCATCGGGGTCGCCCTGCTCGTGCTCGTGCTCACGTTCGGGTCGATGGTCGCGGCCGGTCTGCCGATCCTGAACGCGCTCGCCGGCATCAGCGTCACGATGGGCGGCATCTACGGCGTGACCGCCTTCACCGACGTCGGCACCACCACGCCGATCCTGGCGATGATGATCGGCCTCGCGGTCGGCATCGACTACTCCCTGTTCATCCTCGCGCGCTACCGCGCCGAGCTGCAGCACACCGATGACCGCGAGGACGCGATGGGCATCGCGGTCGGCACCGCCGGCTCGGCCGTGGTGTTCGCCGGCCTCACGGTGCTGATCGCCCTGGCCGCGCTGGCCGTCGTACGCATCCCCTTCCTCACCACGATGGGTCTCGCTGCCGCGGGCGCCGTGACGGTGGCCGTGCTGGTGGCACTCACCCTGCTCCCCGCCCTCATCGGGATCACCCGGCGCAAGACCTTCGCACTGCAGGTACGCCGCTACCGGCCGGCCCGGGACGAGCGCGGCATGGTGGTCAACAACGGGGTCCGCTGGGCGCGCCTCATCGGCCGTGGACCGGTGGTCGCGCTGCTCCTGGTCGTCGTCGGGCTCGGCGCCCTCGCCATCCCGATGAAGGACCTGCACCTGGCCTTCCCGACCGACTCGACTGCGGCCGAGGACACCACCCGCCGGCAGGCCTCCGACCTGATCGCCGACTCCTTCGGGCCCGGCCGGGAGGCCCCCGTGCTGGTGGTCGTCGACGGGCGCGGCCTGTCCGACCCGCGCCAGCAGCAGGCGGCGTACGGCGAGGTCGCGGCCTGGGCCGGACAGCAGGACGGTGTGGTCAACGCCCAGGTGGTCGGGATGAACGACGAGGGCACCGGGGCCCAGGTGCTGGTCACCCCGGCGACCGGACCGGACGACTCCGCGACCGAGGACCTGCTGCAGGACCTGCGGGACGGCCAGGCGGAGGTGGAGCAGGCCACCGGGGCCACGCTCGGCATCACCGGCCTGACCGCGATCACCGTCGACGTGTCCGAGCGGCTGGCCGAGGCGCTCCCGGTCTACCTGGCGGTGGCCATCGGCCTGGCGTTCCTGCTGCTGATGCTGGTCTTCCGGTCGATCCTGGTGCCGCTGACCGCGACCCTCGGCTTCCTGCTGTCGGTCCTGGCCACCCTCGGCGTGACCGTGGCGGTCTTCCAGGAAGGGGCCCTCGGGCTGATGGAGGGCCAGCCGATCGTCAGCTTCATGCCGATCATCCTGATCGGACTGGTCTTCGGCCTGGCGATGGACTACCAGGTCGTCCGGGTCCCCCGGATCCGGGAGGCCCACGTGCACGGGGCGTCGCCGCGGGAGGCGGTCCACGACGGCTTCCGCAACAGCGCGCGGGTGGTCGCGGCGGCCGCCGTCATCATGATCTCGGTGTTCGCGGCCTTCGTCCTCATGGACGACCCGATCATCAAGTCCATGGGCTTCGCGCTCGCCGTGGCGGTGGCGTTCGACGCCTTCCTGGTGCGGATGACCCTGATCCCGGCCCTGATGTACGTCATGGGCGAGCGGGCGTGGTGGCTGCCGCGCTGGCTGGACCGGCTGATCCCGAACGTCGACGTGGAGGGCGAGGCACTGGAGCGCAACGGCCACTCCCACACCGGGGCCGAGCCGCAGCGCGAGTCACTCTCGGTCTGAGGCGGGCGAGCCGGACCGCCGCCCGTCGCGGCGGTCCAGCTCCCTCCGGTGTCGCACGGCCGGGTGGCGCGCCACCAGCTGCTGGGCCCGGACACCGGCCGCGGAGCCCAGGAGCGTCGCCCCACCGACGACGGTGACGGTGGCGGCCAGGGGCGCACCCGGCCCGGCGAGCACGAGGCCACCGGTCGTGGCCGCCCAGGTCGTGGCCGTGCTCGCCGCCGCCCCGGCGACCGCCTCGGCGGGGGGCGTGCCGGAGTGGACGTCCCTGGCCACGCCGGCGAGGGTCAGCAGGCCTCCGCCGGAGAGCGCCAGGGCCCGGATGCCCTGCCCCACCCGTTCGGGGTCCGTCGCGTGCTCCCGGGTCCCGGACGCGGCCGGGGAGAGCAGCCGCAGCCGGTCCAGCCCCCGGGCGATGCGGCCGGCCTCCACCTCGGTCAGCCCGAGAGCGGCGCTGCCGAGCAGCATGCCGGCCTGCTCGCTGCTGGTGACCCCGAGCGACTCCATCACCCGCCGGATCGAACCCGCCTCCCCGGTCACGCCCTGGCGGGCCGCCAGGTGCTGGTCCACCCAGGCCGTCCAGGCCGCCCGCTCTGCACTCGCCCGGCGGTGGAGGTCGTCGTACGCCGCCGCGCGGTGCCGTTCCTCGGCCGAGCCGGCCTCCGGCGTGGTGGGGCCGCGGTGCCGGATCCAGCGGTGGTCGACGTCGAGGCCCTCCGCGACCCCTCGGGCGCGCAGGTCGGCCATCGCCCCCTGGCAGGCCGCCAGCCGGTCGGCGTACGCCGCCAGCAGGCCCGCGGCCTCGACCACGACGGGGCGGTGGCGGTCCAGGTGGGTGGCGAGCTCGCGGACGCGGGCCCGGTAGGCCTCGGCGGTCTCGCCCGACCAGGACCCGTCGGCCCGGGCGAGCGCTGCCAGGGTGCGGCGGTGGGCCGCGTCCAGCGCCGGCGCGAGCGTGTGGCGCAGCCACTCCGCCGCTCCCCGCACCTGCTGCGGCTCGCCGGGCACCAGGGTGTCGATCACGGCACCAGGTCCCCGGTGTTCATCGCGTCGCCGAAGTGCTCGTCCACCACCCGGAAGGTCTCGGCGACGTCGAGGACGTGCACCGCGAGCAGGTCGTGGGTCGCCGCCAGGTCACCGGCGGGCACGCAGCACGCGGAGAGCAGCGCCTCGATCCGCTCGCTGCCCACACCCCCGTGGGCGACCCAGGGTCGGGACTCGGCGAGTCCGACCACCTCCTCGGCCGCGGCGAGGTGCTCGCGCGCGATGGCAGCGGCGTCGGCGTGGCTGATCCGGAGCGTGCCCATCTGCCCTCCTGGTCCGGCTGGCTCGCGGTGGCCCCAGCGTCCCAGAAGCGCGCGGCCGGCAGCGGCCGTCGTCCACAGGCCTCCGGCCCGGGCCGCTCAGCCGGGCGTGCCCAGGGTGTCCGGCAGGGGCCCGGGGTCCTCCCCGAGCACGTGCCGGGCGAGGAACCCGATCACCACCTGGTACCAGACCTTCGCGTGCTGCGGGGCCAGGACCCAGTGGTTCTCGTCGGGGAAGTAGAGGAACCGGTGGTCGGTGCGGCCGTCGTCGCCGGCGGGTCGCCCGGACGCGCTGAGCAGCTCCCACCACAGCCGCAGGCCCTCGTGGATGGGCACCCGGTAGTCCTTGTCGCCGTGGATGACCAGCACCGGGCTCACGATCGAGGCGACCGCGCGGTGCGGCGAGCTGCGCTCGGTCATCTTCCGGGTCATCTCCCGGGCCCAGTACTGCGCCCCGTCCGTGGTCGGCGCGAAGTCCTCCAGCGCCCACAGCGAGGCGTGGGTGACGATCGCGTCGAACCGGTCGGTGTGGCCGGCGATCCAGTTGGCCATGTAGCCCCCGAAGCTGCCGCCCATCGCGGCGGTCCGGTCGGCGTCGACGTCGGCCCGCTGCTCGACCTCGTCGGTGATCGCCATCAGGTCGTCGTACGGCGCCTCGCCCCAGGCGCCCCAGCCGCGCTGGATGAAGTCCTGCCCGTAGCCGGTCGACAGCGCCGGGTCGGGCAGGAGCACCGCGTAGCCCCGGGCCACGAGCAGCCACGGGTTCCACCGCCAGGACCAGGCGTTCCAGGAGCCGATCGGGCCACCGTGGACCCACAGCAGGAGCGGGGCAGGCGCCTCGGGCCCGGCGTCGTGGGGCAGCGCCAGCCACGCCCGCAGCGGCACCCCGTCCGGGGCGGTGGACCGCACCTCCTCGAGCCGCCCCGGCAGCTCCGGACGCCCGGCCGGGCCGCGCAGCACGGTGGCCTCCCCGCTCGCGAGGTCCAGCAGGACCACTTCGGGCGGGAAGGCGTAGCTGCTGCGCACGGCGTACGCCGTCGTGCCGTCGGGCGCCGGCACCAGCTCGGTGTACGCCGCGTCGTCGCCGGTCACCCGGGTCACCGCACCGGTGTCCACGTCGACCCGGAAGACCGGGCGGCGGCCGTCGAGGTCGGCGAGGGCGAGCACCGCACTGCCGTCGACGCTCCAGGACACCGGCTCGGGCCAGGCGTCCCAGTCGGGGGCGAGCGGCGCCAGCGTCCCCGTGGCCAGGTCCAGGACCGACATCCGCGGGTGCGGTGGCTCCTCCGGGGTGCTGTGCCGGGTGTGCACCACGACGGCCCGGTTGGCGTCCGGCGAGACCGGGCCCGGGAGGTGGTCGCTGCCCTCCTCGTCCAGCAGCATCGCCACGGACCCGTCGCCGAGGTCCACCCGGGCCAGGGCGTGGCGCTGGTCGCCGCGTGGCCCGGGGCGGCGTACCGCCACCAGCGCGAAGCGACCGTCGGGACTGACGTGCCAGCCCTCCTCCGGGTCGAAGCGGTCGGCCAGGTCCGTCCCCACCGGTCGCAGCCGGTCGTCCTCGCGCACGAACAGGCGGGGGGACGCCGGCCCGAGGTCGCGGTCCCAGTGACGGACCGGGTAGCCCTCGTGGAGGATGGCCGTGACGCCCGCATCCTTGCGGGCCCGGTGCAGCTCGGCGTGGGCCTCCTCGTCGCCGGCGCCCTGCAGCACCGGGGCCGAGACCACCGTGCGATCGGTGTCGCGGGCGCACCGGACCTGCCCGACGCCGCCCGGGCGGGAGAGCACCGGCTCGGCCTCGCCCCCGGCGGCGGGGAGCCGCCACAGTCCGGCCTCGGTGTCCTTCGGCTCCTCGTCGCCGGGGTCGGGGCGGGAGGAGACGAACCACAGGTCCCCGTCGGCGGCGAAGGCCGGGGCGGACTCGCCCGCCCGGCTGCGGGTCAACCGGTGCGCCGGCCGTTCACCCGTCGGGTCGATCTCCCAGAGCGCCGTGGCGTACGCGGTGCCCTTGGCGTCGGGCGCGGCCACCGTGACCACCAGGCGGCCCCCGGTCCGGTCGAGGGCGAGCCCGGCCACGCGTGGCAGGCCGACGTAGGTGTCGAGGTCGTGGAAGGGTGGGGTGGGCGTCTCGTCTGGAGCAGTCACCGCTCCGTTCTACCAACCGGCCCGGCCGGGGCGCGGGGGAATATCCTGTGCCGCGTGGAGGAGACCCGAGCATCCCAGGAGCTGGCGCGGCTGCGCGGCAGCATCGACAACATCGACGCCGCGCTGATCCACCTGCTGGCCGAGCGGTTCAAGTGCACCCAGCAGGTGGGGGCCCTCAAGGCACGCACCGGGATGCCGCCCGCGGACCCCTCCCGGGAGGAGCGGCAGATCGAGCGGCTGCAACAGCTGGCGACCGAGGCCGGGCTCGACCCCGTCTTCGCCGAGAAGTTCCTCAACTTCATCATCGCCGAGGTGATCCACCACCACGAACGGATCGCCGAGGGCGGCTGACGGCCCGCTCCCGGGAGTCAGCCCCGCCCCCGCCGGAGGTGGAGCCTGAGTCGCCCGCGGCCACCTCGCGGGCGACTCAGGTGATCAGCACCCAGTTGCGCACCTCGGGCCGCTCGTCGGCGTGCTCGATGTGGTGGCACAACTCGGTGGCCAGGTCGTCGGGGACGGTGATGCCGACCTCCCCGGCGATCCGGTCGAACTCCGCGCGCACCATGCCGGGGTTGGCACCGTCCTGCCAGGAGGCCACCCGGTCGACGACGTTCTGCACCGCGTCGGCCTCCTCGGCATCCATCGTCCAGCGGGGGTCCTGCGTCATGGGCTCCTCCTCGGGTGCGGGTGCTTCATGGGCCGGTAGCCGTGGTGGCCGGTCGGCCGGTTCTCAGTCGTGGTC
>CAZRKV010000076.1:0-10984 GCA_964600305.1 uncultured Nocardioides sp.
GCTCCACGGCGACACCCAGGTCTCCCACAAGGGCATGGACACATACGGCTCCCGCTCCCTCGTGGTGGGGGGCGAGGCCGTCGTCCGCGCCACCGACAAGGTGATCGAGCGGGCCACGCAGGTCGCCGCCCACATGCTGGAGGCCTCGGTCGACGACCTGGACTTCACCGGGGGCCGGTTCAGCGTCCGGGGCACCGACCAGGGTGTCGGGATCGTGGAGGTCGCCACGGCGGTCTTCACCGCCCACGACCTCCCCGACGGGATGGAGCCGAGCCTGGACTGCGACGCGACGTACGACCCGGTGAACTTCAACTTCCCGCACGGGACCCACCTGTGCGCGATGGAGGTCGACACCGAGACCGGGCAGGTGCGGATGCGCAAGTACACCTGTGTCGACGACGTCGGCAACGTGATCAACCCCTTGATCGTCGCCGGGCAGGTGCACGGCGGCCTGGCGCAGGGCATCGCCCAGGCGCTGTGGGAGGAGGCGGTCCACGACGATTCCGGCACCCTGGTCTCGGCCTCGTTCGTCGACTACCTGGTGCCGACGGCGGCCGACACGATCAGCTTCGACACCCACCACACCACCACGCCCGCGCTCACCAACTCGCTGGGCACCAAGGGGGTCGGCGAGGCCGGCACGATCGCGTCCACGCCCGCGGTCGTCAACGCCGTCGTCGACGCGCTGCGGCCCTGGGGCGTCCACGACGTCCAGATGCCCTGCACGCCCGAACGGGTGTGGAAGGCGATCGCCGGGGCCGGCGGTGGCGGGGGAGACCCGACCGAGGGGGCTGCCGCCCCGCACTTCACCCCCGCCGCCGGCACCGACGGCGAGGCGGACCGCACGGAAGGAGCAGGCCAGTGATCCCGGCCCCGTTCGACTACCTGGCGCCGACCAGCCTGGAGGAGGCGCTCGCCGCCCTGGCCGAGCACGGCGACGACGCCAAGCTGATCGCCGGGGGGCAGAGCCTGCTCCCGGTCATGCGGATGCGGTTGGGCGCCCCCGAGGTGGTGATCGACCTCGGCCGGATCGAGGCCCTGCGCGGCGTCCGCGAGGACGGTGACGCCCTCGTCGTCGGGGCGATGACCACCCACGCCGACGTGGGCAGCGACCCCCTCGTGGCCGAGCACGCCGGCCTCCTCACCCGGGCGATCGCCCACCTCGCCGACGCCCAGGTGCGCCACCGAGGGACCTTCGGGGGCGCGCTCGTGCACGCCGACCCCGCGGGCGACCTGGGGGCCCCGGCCCTGGCCCTCGGCGCCGAGCTCACCATCGCCGGGCAGTCGGGGACCCGGACCGTGGCCGCCCAGGACTTCTTCACCGGTCTGTTCACCACCGCCGTGGGCGAGGACGAGATCCTCACCCAGGTGCGCGTGCCCAAGCACACCGGCTGGGGCGCGCACTACGAGAAGTTCGTGCGGGTCGCCCACCAGTGGCCGATCGTGGCGGTCGCCGCCGCCGTCCGCACCGAGGGCGGGAGCATCGCCGAGGCCAGGGTGGGGCTCACCAACATGGGCTCCGTCCCGCTGCGCGCCCACGCCGTCGAGCAGGCGCTGGTCGGGCAGCCGGCCACCGAGGACGCCGTACGCCGCGCTGCGGCCTCCGCCGCGGAGGGCACCAGTCCGCCGTCGGACCTCAACGGCGACGCCGACTACCGGCGACACCTCGCCACCGTGCTCACCCGCCGCGCGGTGCTCGCCGCCGCGGGGGCGTGAGCGGCATGGAGCTTCGCCACGAGTTCACCGTGCCCGCCGGCGCCGAGCGGACCTGGGCGGCGCTGACCGACATCGAGGGCGTCGCCGGCTGCTTCCCGGGGGCCACGATCACCGGGGCCGAGGAGGACTCCTTCGAGGGGACGGTGAAGGTCAAGCTCGGTCCGATCTCGATGGTCTACAAGGGCGCGGGGGCGTTCGTCGAGACCGACCGCGAGGCCGGGAGGATGCGCATCGACGCCAAGGGGAAGGACAAGCGCGGCAACGGCACCGCCGGGGCCGACGTGGTGGCCGAGCTGGAGTCGGTCGACGACTCCACGACCCGGGTGCGGGTGCACACGGACCTGTCGGTCACCGGCAAGCCCGCCCAGTTCGGCCGCGGCGTGATCCAGGACGTCAGCGACAAGCTGCTCGACGAGTTCGTGGCCTGCCTGGCCGACCGGATCGGCGGGGGTGAGCCGGAGGCGGCGCCGACCGGACCCCCGGGCCCGGCGGTGACCGGCCCGGAGGACGCGGCCGAGCCGGCCCCCGGGGCCGCTCCACCACCCACGCCGCCCCCCGGCCCGCCGCCAGGACCCTCGGGCCCACCGGGACCGGCACCGGAGACGGACCGGGAGGACTCCCTGGACCTGGGTGCGGCCGTGCTGCCGGTGCTGCTGCGCTCCTACGGCAAGCAGGTCGCCGTGGTCCTCGCGGTCCTGGCCCTGCTCTGGTGGGTCCTGCGCCGGAGGCGCTGAGCACTCGGAGCCCGGTTCGGACCCCAGCCTCTCGAAAATCTGTTCGACCCTGTGGTTGGATGGCCCCATGGGTGTGCAGTTCCAGGCATCACTGCTCGACGACCTCGAGCCGGAGACCGACACCGGCGGGCCGGTCGGCCGCTTCGCCGACCTGGCGCGAGTGCGCCGTACCCACCTCGGCAGCGGGGCCTGGGTCGACGTGCTGCCGGGCTGGCTCCGGGGGGCCGACGACCTCTTCGCCACGCTGGTCGGAGCCGTGCCCTGGCGCGCCGAACGGCGCCAGATGTACGACCAGGTCGTCGACGTGCCCCGGCTGCTGCACACGTACCGAGCCGGTGAGGCCCTCCCCGACCCGGTGCTCGTCGAGGCCCGGGACCTGCTCTCGCGCCACTACCTCCCGGAGCTGGGCGAGCCCTTCGTCACCGCCGGGTGCTGCTTCTACCGCGACGGCCGCGACAGCGTCGCCTGGCACGGCGACAACCTGGGCCGGGGGCGCCGCGAGGACACGATGGTGGCGATCCTCAGCCTCGGGGAGGCCCGGACCCTGGCCCTGCGGCCGAGGGGCGGGGGCGGCGTCCGGCACGCCTTCGACCTCGGGCACGGCGACCTGGTCGTCATGGGGGGCTCCTGCCAGCGGACGTGGGAGCACGCCGTACCCAAGACCGCCCGGCCCGTGGGGCCCCGGATCTCGGTGCAGTTCCGTCCGCGCAACGTCCTGTGACGCCCCGTCCGCACCCCGGGACGAGCTCGGGGGTGGGTCCGGGGTAATCCGGGTGCCGCGGCCACGGGGGAGGGCCTAGGTTGCTGCCATGAGCCAGCGCGAGCCCGCCGCCCGGGTGCAGGACCTGACCAAGACCTACGGCTCCGGGGAGGCCCTCGTCCGCGCCCTGGACGGCATCACCCTCGACCTGTGGGCGGGCGAGTTCACCGCCGTGATGGGGCCCAGCGGATCGGGCAAGTCCACCCTGATGCACTGCTGCGCCGCCCTCGACCGGGGGGACAGCGGCTCGGTCCTGATCGGGGAGCAGGACCTCAGCCGGCTCAAGGACAAGCAGCTCACGCGCCTGCGCCGGGACGAGATCGGTTTCGTGTTCCAGGCCTACAACCTGGTGCCCACCCTGACCGCGGGTGAGAACATCCTGCTCCCGCTGTCCATCGCCGGGCGCAAGCCCGACCCGGCCTGGTTCGACAGCGTGATCGCCACCGTCGGGCTCGGCGACCGGCTCGACCACAAGCCCAACGAGCTCTCCGGCGGCCAGCAGCAACGGGTCGCGGTCGCGCGCGCCCTGGTCAGCCGCCCCCGGATCGTCTTCGCCGACGAGCCCACCGGCAACCTCGACTCCCGCTCCGGGGCGGAGGTGCTCGAGCTGCTGCGCAGCAGCGTCGACGACCACGGGCAGACGGTGGTGATGGTGACCCACGACCCGGTGGCCGCGGCGTACACCGACCGGGTCCTGTTCCTCGCCGACGGGCGCGTCGTCGACGAGCTGCGCGACCCCGACCGGGAGCAGGTGCTCGAGGTCATGGCGGGGATGAGCGACCCGGGTGCCGGGATGGCCTCCTGATGCTCCGCGCCGCCTGGAAGAGCCTGCTCGGGCGCAAGGTGCGCCTGGTGATGAGCACCTTCGCCATCGTGCTCGGGGTGGGGTTCGCCGCGGGCACCCTGATCTTCAGCGACACCCTCGACCGCAGCTTCACCGCGATCTTCGCCAGCAGCGTCGGCGACGTGGTCGTGGAGTCCGCCGAGGAGACACCCGAGGACACGACCCCCGCGGTGACCATCCCGGCCGACCTGGTCCAGGAGCTGGAGGAGGCGGTCCCCGGCGCGGCCCGGGTCGACGGCAACGTCTCCGCCCTCGGCGTCCACGTCATCGACGTCGACGGCAGGCCCGTCGGTGGCCAGGGCGCCCCGGCCATGGGGCTGAGCTGGTCCGACGCCCCGGCCGGGCACGGCATCGCCGGGCTGGTGATCGAGGAGGGGCGCGAGCCCGACGGGCGCGGCGAGGTGGTGCTGGACGAGTACACCGCCGAGCAGTCCGGGTACGAGCTCGGCGACACCGTCACCCTCGAGACCGCCCAGCCCGAGGTCCCGGTGATCGAGGCCGAGCTGGTCGGGACGGCCGCCTACGGGGAGGGGGGCTCGCTGGGTGGCGCCACCATGGCGATCTTCGACACCGACACGGCACAGCAGCTCTTCCTCGGGGGCGAGGACGCCTTCCACGACCTCTGGGTCACCGCGGAGGAGGGCGTCACCCAGGCCGAGCTCCGCGACCGGGTCGCCCGGGAGCTGCCGGACGGGCTGGAGGCGCAGACCGGGGACGACCGGGCCGACGAGTCGGCCAGCGACCTGCTCGACGCGCTCTCCTTCATCACCATCTTCCTGATGATCTTCGCGGTGATCGCGCTGGTGGTGGGCACCTTCCTCATCGTCAACACCTTCTCCATCCTCGTCGCCCAGCGCAGCCGGGAGCTCGCCCTGCTCCGGGCCCTGGGAGCGTCGGGCCGACAGGTCCGCGGGACGGTGCTGTTCGAGGCGCTGGTGCTCGGGCTGGTCGGAGCCACGGCGGGGCTCGGCGTGGGCGTGCTGCTCTTCCTCGCGATCCGTGCGGTCATGGGCCGGGCGGGCCTGGACCTCTCCAGCGCTCCGATGGTCTTCGAGGCGACCACCGTGCTCGCGGCGTACGCCGTCGGCGTGCTGGTCACGATGCTCGCGGCGTGGATCCCGGCCCGGCGCACCTCCCGGATCCCGCCGGTCGCGGCACTGCGGGACGACGTCGCCATGCCCGAGTCCTCCCTGCGGCGCCGGCTGGTGCTGGGGGCGCTGCTGGTGGTGCTGGGCGTGACCGGCCAGCTGCTCTCGCTGTTCACCGACGTCCCGTACGGCGGCTACCTGCTCGGCGTGGGCACGCTGGCGGTGCTCCTGGGCGTGGCCGCCGCGAGCGCGGTGCTGGCGATGCCGTTCCTGCGCCTCGCGCGCCGCGCCTACCGCCGCCTCTTCGGGTCCGTGGGCAACCTGGCCGGCCAGAACGCGATGCGCAACCCCCGGCGTACGGCGGCCACCTCCTCGGCGCTGATGATCGGGCTGACCCTCTGCGTCACCCTGGCGATCCTCGGGGCCTCGGCCAAGGCCAGCGTCGACGAGGCGATCGCGGACAACTTCGTCGGCGACTACGTGGTCTCCAACGTGATGGGGGTGCCGTTCTCCGCGGCCGTGGCCGAGCGGGCGGCCGCGGTCGACGGCGTGGCGGAGATCAACCGGGTCCGGTTGCAGTACCTCCCGGAGGAGGGCCGGTCCGCCTTCGTCGGGGTCGCCCCGGACACCCTCGTCGACGGGTTGCGGGTGGACGTGGTCGCGGGGTCGCTCGACGCCCTCGGGGACAGCACGGTGATGATCTCGCGGGACCAGTCCGACGACCGCGACCTGGGGGTCGGCGACACGGTCGCCCTGGACCTGCCCGCCGGCGAGCAGAAGTTCGAGGTGGTCGCGATCTACGACGACCACCCGGTGCTCGGATCCTCCTGGGTGGTCGACCTGGCCGCCTTCGGGGACGCCGGGTTCCCGCCGCAGGACAACTTCGTCTTCGTCACGGTGGCCTCGGGTGCCGACCGGGAGGTGGTCCGCAGCGAGCTGCGCGAGGCGACCTCCGACCTGCGGATGGTCACCGTCAAGGACCAGGCCGGCCTGGCCGAGGAGCAGCGGGGGCCGATCGACCAGGTGCTGCTGCTGATCTACGGGCTCCTGGCCCTGGCCCTGGTGATCGCGGTGCTGGGGATCGTCAACACCCTCGCCCTGTCGGTGATCGAGCGCACCCGGGAGGTCGGGCTGCTGCGCGCGATCGGCCTCTCCCGGTCCCAGCTGCGCACGATGATCCGCCTGGAGTCGGTGGTGATCGCGAGCCTCGGCGCGCTCGTGGGCACCGGCCTGGGCCTGGTCTTCGGGCGGATGCTGCTGGCGAGCCTGGCCGGGCAGGGCCTCGAGGCCGTGGTGATCCCGTGGGGCCAGCTCGCGGCCTTCCTCCTCGCGGCCCTGGTCGTCGGCGTGCTCGCCGCAGTGCTGCCGGCGCGCCGGGCCGCCCGCCTCGACGTGCTGGACGCGATCGCCACCGAGTGAGCGGCGTCCCACCGGGCCGTGCCCGCCGGGGCCGATTTCGGCGATCGCCGGTGCCGGGGGCCGCCCGGATCTACGCTGGTGGGTCATGGAGGCCACGACCGCGCCCGCGACCGTGCACAAGCACGTGCAGGTGCGCGAGTACGTGCAGCAGCTCCTGGAGGGGGCCAAGCCGGGGACGCCGTGCCCGTCCGAGCGCGAGCTGGTGCAGCGGTTCGGCGTCGCCCGGATGACGGTCCGGCAGGCCATCGACACGCTCGTGGTCGCCGGGCTGCTCGAGCGGGTGCCCGGCCGCGGGACCTTCGTCGTCGGGGCCCCCCGGTTGTCGGGGATGACCTCCTACACCGAGGAGATGCGACGTCGGGGGTTGGCGCCGGAGTCGCAGACCCTGGTGGCCCGGCGGCAACCCTCCGGCCCGGGAGTGGCCCGGGCCCTGTCCCTGCCGGAGGGCGACCCGGTCATCCACTGGCGGCGGGTGCGCAGTGCCGACGGTCGACCGATGTGCCTCCAGGACGCCTGGGTCAGCGAGGCCCTGCTGCCGGGCTTCCTGGAGGCGAACCTGCCCAGCAGCCTGTACGACGCCCTCCGGGAGCGTGGCCTCGCGCCCACCTGGGCCGAGGACTCGGTGAGTGCCTCGTCGGCCTCCGCCGAGGAGTCCCGCCTGCTGGGGTGCGGCACGGGCGCCGCCCTGCTGCGCGTGGCCCGTCGGACCCTCTCCGGGGGCCGGGTGGTCGAGGTGTCGCGGTCGGGCTACCGGGGGGACCGGTACACCCGGTGGATCCGGCTCAGCAGCCGCCCCTGAGCTCACCGAGCCCGGCCACGGGGGCCCCGAGCTCCTCGCACACCCAGACGGGGTCGGGGCCGCCCAGCTCGGGGTGGATGTGGAGGGCGTGGTCGAACCCGTCGCACAGCGGGCACAGCGGCCAGCGGCCACCCTGGTCGAGGATGCCGTCCTGCACGTCCTGGGCCACCAGACCCGCGACGTACACCGACCCCTCCGGCCACTGCTCGGCCCACCACCGGCGGGCGGCGAGGGCCTCCTCGAGGACCGAGACGGCCAGCGGTGTCGCCAGCGAGACCGCTGCCAGGTCGGCCAGCACCCGGGCGCGGCACTCGAGCAGGAGCATCTCGTCCATCGAGGTCCATTGTGCGTCGAGCGCCAAGCCGAGGTGCGGCTCGTCGTCCCCCGCGCGCCCTACGCTGGGGCCATGACCCACGCCCCCCTGCTCGAGGTGACGGTCGTCCACGAGCGCGACGTACCCGGTGCGCGGGAGGGCGGCGCCGACCGCCTGCACCTGACCCGGCCGGAGGGCGCGGCGGGGCTGTCGCCGGAACCGGCAGCACTCGCGCGGGTGCTGCGCGAGTCCGACCTGCCGGTGCGGGTGGACCTGCGCCTGCACGAGGGGTGGTCGACCACCGGGTCCGAGATCTCCCGGATGGTGGGGCTGGCCGAGGACTTCCTCGCCCTCGGGGCGGAAGGGGTCTGCTTCGGCTTCCTCACCGAGGGCCTGGAGCTGGACGTCGAGGTGTGCCGACACCTGGCCGAGCAGCTGCCGGGGGTGCCGTGGACCTGCAACCCGGCGGTCGACCACGCCCTGGAGCCGGCGCGGACCTGGCGCGCGCTGCTGGGCCTGCCCGGGCTCACCGCGATCCGCTCCGCGGGCTCGCCGCGCGGCCTGGTCGAGGGGTACGACGACCTGCTGGCCGCGGCCGAGTCCTCCCCACGGCTGGCCGCCCTGCTGATGCCCGGGGAGGGCCTCCTGGGCGAGCACGTCCCCTGGCTCCTCCGGGTGGGGGTGACCCAGTTCCACCTCGGTCCCCAGGCGCGACCGGACGGGTCGCCCAAGGCCTACGTCGACGCCCGGTGGGTCCGGTCGTGGCGGCTGCTGCTCGACGACACCGCGGCCCGGGTGGCCCGGTGACCCTCCTCATCGACCCACCGAACGCGACCGGACACGGTCGCTGCTGGTCGCACCTGGCCAGCGACTCCTCCTTCGACGAGCTGCACGCCTTCGCGCGGAGCCTGGGCCTGCCCGCCCGCGGCTTCGACCGGGACCACTACGACGTGCCCGAGGAGTGGTACGCCCGCATCGTCGCCGCCGGGGCCCGCCCGGTCTCCTCGCGGGAGCTCATCGACCGGTTGCTCGCGTCGGGACTGCGGCGCCGCAAGGCTCAGACGCCGGCGCCCCGGCGGCCGGGTGCGCCCCTGCTGGTCCCGCCGCGGCTGCGGGAGGGGGACACCGTCGCGGTGGTGGCGCCGGCCGGGCCGACCGACCCGGGGCGGCTGGCCGCCGGCGTACGCGTGCTGGAGTCGTGGGGGCTGCGGGTGCGCGTGCCCGAGCCGGGCGCCGGTGGGGCGCCCCTCCACGCTGGCTGGCTGGCCGGGAGCGACGAACAGCGGGCGAGGGCGTTCACCGAGGCGTGGACCGACCCCGAGGTCCGGGCGGTGATCGCCACCCGCGGCGGTTCGGGGTCCACCCGGATGCTGCGGCTGCTCGACTGGGACCGCCTCGCGGCCGCGGGCCCGAAGCTGCTGGTGGGGTTCTCCGACGTCACCGCCGTGCACCAGGCGGTCGCCCAGCGCCTCGGCCTGGCCACCGTCCACGGCCCGGTGGTGGCGAGCCTCGGCGACGGGCAGGAGGGAGCGCGCGCCTGGGCCCGCCAGGTGCTGTTCGGCGCCGCGCCCGAGATCGGGGCGCTGTCGCCGGTCGTCCCGGGCCGCGCCGAGGGGGTGCTGGTCGGGGGAAACCTCACCGTCCTCGCGGCGGGGGTGGGGACGCCGTACTGCCGCCCCGCCGCCGGCGGGATCGTCCTGCTCGAGGACGTGGGCGAGCGACCCTGGCGCCTCGACCGGGCGCTCACCCAGCTGCTGTCGTCGGGGTGGTTCGACGAGGTGCGCGGCGTGCTGCTGGGCCAGTTCGTCGACTGCGGCGCCCCCGACGAGGTCGAGGCGGTGCTGCACGAGCGCCTCGGGGGGCTCGGGGTCCCGGTGGCCGCGGGCGCGGCGGTCGGCCACGGGCCGGAGAACCTCACCCTCCCGCTGGGCCTGCCGGCCGTGCTCGACTGCGCGCCCCGCGCCGAGCTGGTCGTCACCCGACCCCTCCGCTGACGGCGCGCAGCCGCCCCAGCTCGGCGCGCACGTTCGCCCTGGCCCGCTGCTCCCAGCGCTCCCGGCCGTGACCGGTGTGGAACAACGACGGCGCCTCCAGCAGGGTGGCCAGGACCGAGGCTCGTCCCGCGGCGAACTCGGCGTCGGGGACGTGCGCGTACTCGCGACGCACCGCGGTCGTGTACTCGGCGTACCGGTCCCGGTCGGCCGCGAGGATCGCGAGGTCCGCGTCGCTCAGCACCGCCCCGGCGGCGTCGTCCGGCGCCGGCCGGTGGTGCTCGGTCAGCCGCACCAGGCGCGCCACCTCCGCGACCCGCTCCGGCGGCACGCCGACCTCCGGGAGGGCTCGCTCCGCCCACTGCGCGGAGCGCTCCTCGGCGCCCGGCCGGCCGTCGTACACCGCGTCGTGGAACCACGCGGCCAGCAGCAGCGCCTCGCGGTCGACGGAGGGCGCCTCGGCGTCGAGCACCTCCCCGATCCGCGCCAGCACCTCGGCCAGGTGCCGCGTGTCGTGGTAGGAGCGCCCCGGGTCGGCGTACGCCGCCTCCAGCCGGGCGCGCAGGTCCTCGGCACCGGGAAGCGGCCAGGGGAGTGCGTGGGACACCACGGTCTCAGGGTAGGTCGGCGGAGCGGACACGCGCCTCAGGCACCTGTGGCGCCCGGCGCCCCGGTGCCCTAGCGTGCGGATGGTTCGAGAGGCGGCTGACCGGGGGAGCGGTGTGGGACGACTGGTGTACTCGATGATCACCTCGCTGGACGGCTACGTGGCCGACGCCGAGGGCAACTTCGACTGGGCGGAACCGGACGCGGAGGGGCTGGCCTTCGTCAACGAGATGGTCGCACCGGTCGGCACGTTCCTCTACGGCCGGCGCATGTACGAGATGATGCGCTACTGGGAGACCGCGGAGATCGACCCGGTCGCCGACCTCCACACGGCGGAGTGGACCCGGCGCTGGCGCGCCACCGACAAGGTGGTCTTCTCCACCACGCTGCCCGAGCCGGACGCCCCGCGCACCCGGGTCGAGCGCACCTTCGACCCCGCGGCGGCGCGCGAGCTGAAGGAGAGCAGCGACCACGATCTGACCGTCGACGGCCCCACCCTCGCGGCGCAGGCGATCCGCGCCGGACTGGTCGACGAGTACCACCTGCTCGTGTGCCCGGTCGCGGTGGGCGGCGGCACCCCGTACCTCCCCGACGGCGTACGACTCGACCTCGACCTGCTCGAGGAGCGTCGCTTCGCCAACGGTGTGCTCGCGCTGCGCTACCGGGAGCGCGCCGGCGCGTGAACCAGGGCTGCGCTCGGTCTCACGCTTCGGC
>CAZRKV010000077.1:0-10937 GCA_964600305.1 uncultured Nocardioides sp.
CCGACTACGTCCAGTGGCTCGACGACCGCAAGTGGGCCTACGTCCGGCTCGAGGGTCGCGCGTTCGGGGACGCCCCGATCAACATGGAGTACAAGCTCGAGGTCTGGGACTCCCCCAACTCCGCCGGCATCATCATCGACGCGATCCGCGCCGCGAAGATCGCCAAGGACCGCGGGATCGGCGGACCGATCATCTCCGCGTCCTCCTACCTCATGAAGTCGCCGCCGGTGCAGCTCCCCGACGACGAGGGGCGCCGCCGGGTGGAGGCCTTCATCACCGGCGAGGAGTGAGCCTCAGCGGGAGGCCTCGACCTCGGACTTGATCCGGGCGAGCGTCTCCCGCATGCCCTCGCGCAGCTCGGCGGTGAAGGCCGGCTGGCCACCGAACGCGACATCGGTCAGCTTCACCGACACCGTGCTCAGCCCGTCGGGGGCCTCCCGGCGCTGGATGATCCGGGTGCCGCCGGCGTCGGTCGGCTCCAGGGTGAAGGACCACACCGCGTTGTTCTCCTGGACGCGGAAGGCGATCTCGCGGTGGGGTTCGAACCGGATGACCGTGGACCGGGTCGGCCACACCAGCAGCCCCCGCCGGTTGATGTTGATCGTGCGGGTGCCCAGCGAGACCGGTCCCCCGCGCACGATGGTGCGCACCACCTGGGGACTCCAGCTGGCCATCCGGGCCAGGTCCGAGACCAGGGCCCACACCTGCACCGGCGGCGCGGCGACCTCGATGGTCTCCTCGAGGAGTGGTTCGATGTCCGTGGTCACGATGCCTCCTGGCACGACGGTGGTCGGGACTGTCGGGCAAGGTACCCCACCCCTCAGCCGGGGTCGCCACCGCCGGTGCGCTCGGCCCACCAGGTGAGCAGCTCCTCCCTGGCCCGGTCGGGGCCGAGGGGTCCGTGCTCGATCCGCAGGTCCAGCAGGTGCCGGTAGGCCTCGCCGACCTCGCGCCCGGGCGGGATCTGCAGGATCTCCATGATCTGGTTGCCGTCCAGGTCGGGGCGCATGGAGGCGAGCTCCTCCTGCTCGCCCAGCCGTCGGATGCGCTCCTCCAGGTCGTCGTAGGTACGACGCAGCCGCTGCGCCTTGCGGCGGTTGCGGGTGGTGCAGTCGGCCCGGGTGAGGACGTGGAGCCGTTCGAGCTGGTCGCCCGCGTCGCGCACGTAGCGGCGTACGGCGGAGTCGGTCCACTCCCCGCTGCCGTAGCCGTGGAAGCGCAGATGCAGCTCGACCAGCTTGCTGACGGCGTCGATCTCCTCGCGGGAGAAGCGCAGGGCCTTCATCCGCTTGCGCGTCAGCTTGGCGCCGACCACGTCGTGGTGGTGGAAGGTCACCGACCCGTCGTCGAGGAAGCGGCGGGTGCGCGGCTTGCCCACGTCGTGCATCAGGGCGGCGAACCGTGCGATGAAGTCCGGAGCCGGGGCCGAGCCCGGACGTGGGCCCGGGCCTGGGGCGTGGTCGGCGTCGTCGGCGAGCCGGTGCTCGAGCTCGATCGCCTGCTCGAGCACGGTGAGCGTGTGCTCGTAGACGTCCTTGTGCCGGTGGTGCTCGTCGCGCTCCAGCGCGAGGGCCGGCAGCTCCGGCAGCACCAGGTCGGCGATCCCGGTCTCGACCAGGAGGGTCAGGCCGAGCCTGGGGTACGGCGCGCACACGAGCTTGACCAGCTCGTCGCGGACCCGTTCGGCCGAGACAATCCCGATCCGCTCGGCCATCTCGGTCATCGCCGTGACCACCGGCGGGTCGACCGTGAACCCGAGCTGCGCGGCGAACCGGGCGGCGCGCATCATCCGCAGCGGGTCGTCGGAGAAGGAGTCCTCGGGGCGGCCCGGGGTCCGCAGCACCCGGTGTGCCAGGTCCAGGATCCCCCCGTGCGGGTCCTCGAACTGCCGGTCGGGCACGGTCACGGCCATCGCGTTCACCGTGAAGTCCCGGCGGCCGAGGTCGCCGGCGAGGGTGTCGCCGTAGACCACCTCCGGCTTGCGGGAATCCGGGTCGTAGGCCTCGGCCCGGTAGGTGGTGATCTCGATCTGCCACGACCCCTTCCGGCAGCCGATGGTCCCGAACGCCCGGCCCACGTCCCAGATGGCGTCGGACCAGCCGCGCAGCAGCCGCTCGGTGACCTCGGGGCGGGCCGAGGTGGTGAAGTCCAGGTCCACCAGGGGCCGCCCGAGCATGGCGTCGCGCACCGGACCGCCGACCAGGGCCAGGGACTCACCGGCCTCGGAGAACCTGCGGCCGAGCTCGTCGAGGACGGGACCGATCCGGTCCAGGGCCGCCGTCACCCGGGCCTGGACATCGGCGATCCGCAGGGGTGGCAGCTCGACGTCGGACACGGTCGGCAACTCTAGCGCCGGCCGGTACCCTCCTTCCGTGTCCGGTCCCCGCTCGCTGCGCGCTGCCCTGGCAGCGATCACCGTGGGACCGCTGCTCCTGGTGCTGCTGGTGGGTCCCCTGGCCGGCCGGGCCGCGGCCCAGGAGGAGGACGAGGACGACGCGATCGAGCGCGATCCCCTGCAGGTGCGCATCACCCGGCTCACGCCGGGCGTGCTGCCCGAGCGCGGCGCGGTGCGGATCCGGGGCACCATCCGCAACACCAGCGACCAGACGTGGACCTCCATCAACGTCCACCCCTTCGTCTCCGCCGGGGCGATCACCGACGTGGGCGCCCTCGACGAGGCGGTGCGCTCGGACCCCCGCCTCGAGGTGGGCGAGCGGATCCTCTCCTCCCTCGACGCGGTCGGGGACCTCTCCCCCGGCGACGAGGTCGACTTCCGGTTGCGGATCCCGCGCGGGGTGCTCCCGGACGCCGGCGAGGGCGTCTACTGGTTCGGCGTGCACGCCCTGGGCACCGACGACCGGGGCCGCGACTCGGTGGCCGACGGCCGCGCCCGGACCTTCCTCCCCCTGGTGCGCCCCGAGGGCCGGTCCGTGCGCACCGCCCTGGTCGCCTCGCTGCGCCACCCCATCACCCACACCCCCGCCGGCGCCCTGGCCCAGCCCGGCCGGTGGGAGGACGCCCTCGCCCCGGGCGGCCGGCTCCGCCGTACCCTCGACCTGGCCGAGGACGCCGGCAGCGCTCCGCTGACCTGGCTGGTGGACCCCGCCGTGGTGCGGGCGGTGAGCGCGCTGGCCGTGGGGAACCCTCCGCGCCGCCTCGACAGCCCCGCCGACCGCGCGGACGGCGGTACGCCGACCGGCTCGCCGTCCCCCGCCCCCGCCGACCGGCAGCCCCCGGAGCCGGACCCGCTGGGGATCGACGAGGTCGAGCAGCACGGCACGGACGACTCCGCCGCGGGGCGCCTGGCTGCCGGCTGGCTGCAGGACCTGCCGGACCTGCTCGGGGGGTCGGAGATCCGCGGCCTGCCCTACGGCGACCTCGACAGCGGCGCCGCCCTGGAGCACGACCCCGAGCTCCACGACGACGCCCGCGCCCTGACCCGCGAGGCCCTCCAGCGCCTGGGCCTGTCCGGGCGCGGGGTGGTGGCTGCCCCCCACGGCCGGCTGACCCCCACGACCCTGGCGCGGGCCGACTCACTGGACAGCCTGCTGGTCACGGAGGAGATGCTCCCGGCGGAGCTCCGCCCCGCCGGCCGCGTCCGGGTCGGTGGTCGTGAGGTGACCGTGACCTCCTCGGCGCCGCGGGAGGGCGGCCCGGGGCCGAACCCCCGCTTCGCCCCCATCAGCCTGCGACAGCGCGTGCTCGCCGAGGCCGCGCTCCGGCTGCTGTCCGACCACCCGTCGCCGCTGGTGGTGTCCCTGCCGGCCGGGTGGGGGCCCGAGGGGGCCGACCAGTTCTTCCGGCAGCTGGACGCCCTGGGGTGGCTCGACCTGGTGCCCCTGGCCGAGGCCGAGGGCGGCCCGGCCCCCCGGGTCGAGCCCGACCAGCTGCTCGACGCCGGGCCCAGCGACCTGTCCGCCGAGCACTTCCGGGAGGCCCGGGAGCTGATCGACTCCGGTGCGTCCCTCGAGCTGCTGCTCAGCGGCAACGACACCGTCGGGCGCGAGGTCACCACCCAGGCGCTCTCCACGCTCTCGTGGTGGGACGCCGCCGATCCCGACGGGGCGCTCCGCAACGCCCGGGCGGCCTCCTACCAGGTGCACCGGACCCTCGGCGAGGTGGAGATCGAGGAGCTCCCCTACGTCACCCTGTCCAGCGAGACCGGCCGTTTCCCCGTGACCGTCGTCAACGGGCTCGACCACCGGGTGACGGTCCAGCTGCAGGCCCGGACCGACGGCGAGGTGACCGTGGACACCCCGGACTCGGTCGAGATCGGGCCGGGCGGCACCGCGTCCGTGCTCGTCAGCGCCCACACCGAGCGACTGGGCGCCCACAACGTGGAGTTCCGGGTGACCGACTCGGCCGGCAACCCGGTGAGCGACAGCGTGGAGGTCCCGATCCGCTCCGCCCAGGTGAGCGGCATCATCTGGGTCGTCATCGGCGTCGGTGCCGTCCTCCTGGTGGGGACGGCGACGGTCCGGGTGGTGCGCCGCGTGCGCCGCCGTACCCGGGCCGGGTCGGAGGGAGGCAGATGAGCGGGCCCGGCGAGCGGCACTCGGTGCTCTCCAGCAGCGCGGTGATGGCGGCCGGGACCGTCGTGTCGCGACTCAGCGGCTACCTGCGGTCGGTGCTCCTGGCCGCGGCCCTGGGCAACCTGCTGCACGCCGACATCTTCCTGATCGGCAACACCATCCCGAACATGCTCTACATCCTGCTCGCCGGCGGGGTGTTCAACGCCGTGCTGGTGCCGCAGCTGGTGCGGGCGATGAAGGTCGACGAGGACGGCGGTGACGCCTACACCAACCGGATCATCACCCTCGCGGCCCTCTTCCTGGGCGTGGTCACGATCCTGCTCATCGTGGCGGCCCCGTGGGTGATGCGGCTGTACCTGTCGGCGGACTACTACACCCCGGAGATGGCCGAGCAGCGGCAGTCCGCGATCAACTTCGCGCGCTACTGCCTGCCGCAGGTCTTCTTCTACGGCATGTTCGTGCTGGTCGGGCAGATCCTCAACGCCCGCGGGCGCTTCGGTCCGATGATGTGGGCCCCGATCGCCAACAACGTCATCTCGATCGGGGTGCTGGGCGTCTACCTGCTCGCCTTCGGACCCGCCGAGGGCGACGAGCGCTGCGCGGGCTACGACACCTCCCAGGAGCTGCTGCTGGGCCTGGGGTCCACGGCGGGGATCGCCGCCCAGTTCCTGATCCTGGTGCCGTACCTGCGCGCGGCCGGTTTCCGCTTCACCCCGCGCTTCGACTTCCGCGGCACCGGGCTGGGGCACACCCTGCGGCTGGGTGGGTGGACCCTCGGCTTCGTCATCGTCAACCAGGTCGCCTACACCGTGGTGGTGCGGCTGGCCTCCAGCGGTACGGCGAGCGCCGCCGCGGACGCCTGCGGCCGGGCCGGCGAGACCCAGGGCACCGGGTACGCCGTCTACACGAACGCGTTCCTGCTGATGATGGTCCCGCACGCGGTGGTGACGGTCTCCCTGGCGACGGCCATCCTGCCCCGGCTCTCGGCCCGGGCCGCCGAGGGCGACCTGGCGGGGATGGTCTCGCAGCTGGTCGACACCCTGCGCACCGCGCTGGTGGTGATCCTGCCGTTCGGCGCCCTGCTCCCGCTGATCGCCATCGACCTGGCCAACGCGATCCTGGGCTACGGCGCGGCGCGGGACACCTACGGGCTCTACGCCCTCTCCCTGGGGCTCTTCGGGCCCGGCCTGGTCCTGTTCACGGTCCACTACCTGATGCTCCGCGGCTTCTACTCGCTGGAGGACACGCGCACGCCGTTCCTGGTGCAGTGCGGGATCGGCGCCACCAACATCGGCCTGGCGGTGCTCTTCGTGCACCTGGCCTCCCCCGTCCACACCTCGCCGGCCCTGGTGCTGGCCTGGAACGGCGCGTACCTGGTGGGCTCGGCCAGCTCGTACCTCATGCTGCGCCGTCGGGTCGGCGGCCTGCACACCCGCCGGCTGCTGCGGTTCGTCGGGCGGCTGGCGCTCGCCGTGGTCCCGGCGACGGCCCTGGCCGGCGGCATGGCCTGGCTGATCCGCTCCCAGTTCCCCGACCCGGACCAGCTCACCGCGGCGCTGTCACTGGTCGCGGTGGCCGGCACCGACCTGCTGGTGTTCTGGCTGCTGAGCCGGCTCCTGGACATCCGGGAGGTGACCGCGATCACGTCGATGGTGACGCGGCGCGTGGGCGGCTCCCGCACCCGGGGTTGAGCCCTGCTTACCATGGGCCCGACACGAGCCCCGGGAGTGCGGATGCCCAGCGACACCCGGCCCGGCGACGTCCTCGCCGGCCGGTACCACCTCGACGACCTGTTGAGCGAGAGCCACGGGGGCTCCTTCTGGCGAGCCCACGACTCCGTGCTGGCCCGCCATGTCGCGCTGCACGTGATCAGTGACCAGGACGAGCGGGCCGAGGCGTTGATGGCCGCCGCCCGGCGGTCGGCGACGGTGAACGATCGCCGACTGCTGCGGGTGCTGGACGCGGAGTCGCGCCACGGCATGTGCTTCGTGGTCAATGAGTGGGGGTCCGGGATCTCCCTCGACATCATGCTGGCCAACGAGGGGCCGCTGTCCCCCCGCCGCGCCGCCTGGATCGTCTCCGAGGTGGGGGTGGCCCTCGCCACGGCCCACGCCGCCGGGGTCACCCACGGACGGTTGAACCCGGAGAACGTCCTCGTGGACCACTCCGGAACCATCCGGGTGATCGGTTTCGCCGTCGACGCCGCCCTGCACGGCCTGCCCGAGGGGCGGCAGGCCACCGACGTCCTCGACCTGGCCGCGCTGCTGTACGCCGCGCTCACGGGCCGCTGGCCCGGGGCGAGTGACTCCGACGTCCCTGTCGCGCCCGAGGCGGCGGGCCGGGTGCTGCGGCCCCGCCAGGTGCGGGCAGGGATCCCGCGGGTGCTCGACGACATCTGCGACATCGTGCTGAACCCGGAGGGCCTGCAGCGCAACGGCGGCAACCACCACCCCCGGATCGAGCAGGACCTGACCACGGCCCGGGGCATCACCGAGGCGCTCTGCGACTACGTCGGGGACCCCGCCGACCTGGCCGCGCACGAGGCCGCACGCCAGCACGGCGAGTGGGTCCCCGGGGCGCAGCCTCCGGGGACCATGCAGCAGCCCGCCCGCGAACAGCTCCCCACGGTGCCGGCTCCCCTCGGCGACCCCGGCGGGGACCCGGCGACCGGGGGAACCGGTGCCGGCGCCTCCGACGTCGAGCAGGCCACCGTCCAGGTGCCCGCCACCGACGTGACGGGCGGGACCGGCGACCCGGGCGACCGGGGCGACCGGGGCGATCAGGGCGACACGGGCGATCAGGGCGACACGGGGGAGGACGACCCCGCCGGGGACGGTCTGGCTCCGACCGAGGCGGGTCTGCCGATCTTCGACGACTCCGGCGAGGTCTCGTGGATGGATCCCCGGTCGAACCGGCCGCCACCCCCACCACCCTTGGAGGAGCCCCCGGCGCGACCGCTGTTCGACCCCCAGTCGCCACCGGGCAGCCGGCTGCACCGGAGCGGCTCCGGCTGGGGCGGCAGCGGCGGGACCGGCGGTGCCTGGAGCTCCCGGGGCACCGGCTCGGGGCGGCTGACCCCGACTCCCGAGGAACCCTGGGTCAGTGGGGACCCGGCCTTCCCCGGCACGATGGAGCAGGACCGGGTCCCCGGGCGCTCCTGGATGCGCCTGGCCGGGATCATCGCGGCCATCGTGGCCCTGGTGCTGACGGTCTTCTTCGCCTACCAGCTCGGCGCCGGCAACAACGGCGGTGAGGACGACCAGGGCGCGGACGAGCCGGCCGAGGAGGAGACGACCGCTCCGCCCGAGCCGATCCAGCTGGCCGGCGCGAGCGACCTGGACCCCCAGGGCAACGGCGAGGAGAACCCCGAGAGCGTGGGTCAGGCCATCGACGGCGACCCGGCGACCACCTGGCGCACCCTCACCTACGAGCAGGACTTCGGGCCCGGGGGCCTCAAGACCGGCCTCGGACTGGCCATCGACCTCGGCGAGCCCGCCGCGGTGCGCGAGGTGGTGCTGGAGATGGTGGGCGAGCCCACCGACCTCGAGGTGTACGTGACCGGGGACCAGCCGGGCTCGCCGGACGGCCTCGAGCCCGCCGCGTCCGGCACGGTGGGGACCCAGGAGACGATCGAGCTCCCCGAGGACACCGAGGGTCGCCACCTGCTCCTCTGGTTCACCTCGCTGCCGACCGTGTCGGACGGGTTCCGGGCCGAGGTGGCGGAGGTCGAGGTGCGCGGTTGAGCGCACCGGACGCGGCCCTCCCGGGCGTGGGCCCGGGCCCGGGAATGTCAGCGGCCTACGATCGGTTCAGCATGACGTAGCACGCCCACGCCGCCCGATCCGGTCGGTCCACCGGCCGGGTCGCTCGCACGAAGACTCCCCGAGGAGTGGAATGAGTCAGGAAGACCCCCGCAACGTCATCGTCATCGGATCCGGACCCGCCGGGTACACCGCCGCGGTGTATGCCGCCCGGGCCAACCTCGCACCCTTGGTGCTCGAGGGCTCCGTGACCGCTGGCGGCGCGCTGATGAACACGACCGATGTCGAGAACTTCCCCGGTTTCCGCGACGGCATCATGGGCCCCGCGCTCATGGACGAGATGCGGGGGCAGGCCGAGCGCTTCGGCGCCGAGCTGGTCCCCGACGACGTCGTCGAGGTGGACCTGACCGGCCAGACGAAGGTCGTCCGCACCGCCACCGAGACCTACACCGCCCGCTCGGTCATCCTGGCCACCGGTTCCGGCTACCGCCAGCTCGGGCTGCCGCGCGAGGAGGAGCTCTCCGGTCGCGGCGTGTCCTGGTGCGCGACGTGTGACGGGTTCTTCTTCCGCGACCAGACGATCGCGGTGGTCGGCGGGGGCGACTCCGCCGTCGAGGAGGCGACCTTCCTCACCCGGTTCGCCTCGAAGGTGTACCTGATCCACCGTCGCGACGAGCTCCGGGCCTCCAAGATCATGCAGGAGCGGGCCTTCGCCGACGAGAAGCTCGAGATGATCTGGAACGCCGAGGTGGCCGAGATCCACGGCGAGGAGCGCCTGGAGTCGCTCACCCTCCGCGACACCGTCACCGGTGAGGAGCGCCCGCTGGAGGTCACCGGCCTGTTCATCGCGATCGGGCACGACCCGCGCTCGGAGCTGCTGGTCGGCCAGGTCGACCTCGACGACGAGGGCTACGTCCTGGTGGAGCACCCCTCCACCCAGACCAACCTCCCCGGGGTGTTCGCCTCCGGTGACCTGGTCGACCACCAGTACCGGCAGGCCGTCACCGCGGCCGGGACCGGCTGCTCGGCCGCCCTCGACGCCGAGCGCTACATCGCTGCCCTGGACCACGAGGCCTCCACCGCCGGCACGGCCGCGGAGACCGCCGAGCTGGTCACCGAGCAGATGGAGGAGCAGGGCGCGACCGCCCACGCCTGACCACCCGGATCGCACCCGGGGCACGGAACAACCACCGGCCCCGTGGTGTTGACTGGGACGAAAGCACACCGAACCGATTTCTTCTTGTGAGGGATGCCCCGTGGCGAACATTGCTGCCGTGACCGACGCCGAGTTCGAGGCGCAGGTCCTCAAGTCCGACAAGCCCGTCCTCGTCGACTTCTGGGCGGAGTGGTGCGGCCCCTGCCGCCAGGTCCAGCCCATCCTCGAGGAGCTGGCCGGTGAGCACGGCGACAAGCTCGAGTTCCGGAAGATGAACGTCGACGAGAACCCGGTCACGCCCGCGTCCTACCGGGTGACCGGCATCCCGACGATCAACGTCTACTCCGGGGGCGAGGTCGTGAAGTCGATCGTCGGCGCCAAGCCCAAGGCGGCGCTGCTCAAGGACCTCGACGAGTACATCGCCTGAGTCGGCACCCGACCCAGCATCGCCTGCCCCCGGGCAGGCCTCGGCGACGGGCGCACCGCACCTCGCATGCGCGCGATGGCGCGTCCGATCCCCGCCCGCCAGGGCACGGTCGAACGCAGATCCATCCGCAGCCTCGGCGTGGTGGGGTGCGCCCGTTGCGTCGTGAAGCCGACGGCGGCGAGGAACTCCTCGGGCAGCAGGCAGCCCCGCAGGTGGTGTCGCTCCACCCGGGTCGCGAACGCCTCGACCCCGGGGACGTCCCCGCGGCGCACCAGGTCGCGCGCCATCGCCTGCACCAGCACCTTGCCCAGGCCCCGCCCACGCTGCGCCGGGTCGACGTACGCCGTCGCCAGCACCACCGCGTCCGGGGAGCACGGTGCGGTGGGCAGCTCGGCGGCCCCCGGGAGGTAGGGCGCCGGGGCGTAGATGAGGTGGCCCACCACCCGACCGTCGACCTGCAGCACCTGGCCGCACGTGCCCCACTCCCAGGTGACCTCCCGCACCCAGTCCCTCTTGGCCCGGGCCGGGTCGTCGACCCGGGGTCGGCGTACCGCGTCGGCTTCCCAGAACAGGCAGGTCAGGCACTCGTCGGCGAGCTCGTCCACCAGGTCCACGGTGAGCGGGACCGCCCTGCGCGACATCGGCCACCTCCTCCACACCGGTGCTCCCATGCTAGGGGCGCACACGTACCGGCGGGCGCATGGCGGCACCTGCGAGAATGGGCCGGTGCGCCAGATCCGTCAGAGCAAGAAGCTGCAGAACGTCCGGTACGACGTCCGGGGGCCGATCCTGGCCGAGGCCCACCGACTCGAGGCCGAGGGCCACCGGATCCTGAAACTCAACATCGGCAACCCCGCGCCGTTCGGGTTCGAGGCGCCCGAGGCGATCGTCGCCGACATGATCCACCACCTCCCCCAGTCGCAGGGCTACAGCGAGTCCCAGGGGATCTACTCGGCCCGGACCGCGGTGGCGCAGTACTACCAGCAGCAGGGACTGCGGGACGTCGACGTCGAGGACGTCTTCATCGGCAACGGCGTCTCCGAGCTGATCACGATGGTGCT
>CAZRKV010000078.1:0-10820 GCA_964600305.1 uncultured Nocardioides sp.
GGGTCACCCCGGCGTCGGAGTCGCCGGCGACCCCGAGCGAGGTGAGCACCAGCTGTCAGAACTGGTGGGTGGTGGCGATGGTCGCGGCGTCGAAGTTGGCCAGCGCGTCCCGCAGTCGGCGGTGGCGCGCGTCGAGCTCGTCGGGGGATCCCGAGACGAGGTGCTCCAGCAGGTCGTGGCCGCGGGCCCGCTCGGGGTGCTCCAGGGCGAGGGCGGCCTCGTCGAGCTGTTCGCGGACCCGCTCCCTCAGCTCCCGGCTGGCCGCGCGGCCGAAGGTGATCAGCAGCATCTGGTCGAGGGTGGCGTGGCCCTCGGCGACGTAGCGGGTGACCAGCCCGGCGAGGGCGAAGGTCTTGCCGGTGCCGGCGCTGGCCTCCAGCACGGTGGTCGAGGGCCCGGTCGGCAGCGTCCCGCACAGGTCGAAGGGGGTGGTCACAGGGCACGCTCCGCATCCAGCAGCGGGAGGAAGAGCCGCGCGGCGTACCCGCCGAGGCGGGTGGGTTCGCCGGCGACGGGCTCGTCGGGCCGCGGCTCGGTCAGCAGCACGTCGAGCGGGGCGTGCTGACCCCACACCCGCACCTGCGCGGGGTCCTCCTGCTCGCCCGGGAAGCGGGCGGAACGCCACTTCCGGTCCGCCGCGTCCCTCGGGTCGTCGCCCTGGTGCACGGCCTGGGCCCACGCGTAGGAGGTGCGCATCGGCAGCGGCAGCGGTTCGCGGCGCCCGGCGTCGTAGAGCGCCACCAGGTCGCGGAGCAGGACGTCGGGGGCCTCCGGGGGCGGGCCCAGGAGCCGCTGGGCCACCCCGGACCCCTTGGGGCGGCGGCCGACGACCAGGGCGGTGATGTTGCGGTCGGGGTCGTCCGCGGCGACGGCCAGCAGGCGGACCCAGGAGTCCAGCAGGTGCTTGCCGTCGACGCGGGAGTAGTTGACCGAGACCAGCCGGTCGCCGTACAGGCCGGTGACGGTGCCGGTGAGCCGCCGGCCCCCGCCCAGGTCGACCTCCACGTCGACGGCCCGGGGGGTGGACCGACGGTGGGTGAGCGCGGCCCGGGCGAGCTCCATCGCCTGCTCCCGGACCTCCCTGGCCTTGCGCCAGCCCAGCTGGCCGGGGGGCAGGAAGCCGCGACGCCACTCCATCGCCAGCGCCTGGTCGGGATGGACCAGCGCGACCATGTCCCGCAGCATCCGGTCGCCGACTCCCCACTCCTCGAGCTTGTCGATCTCCACCGGCATCTGGTCGCTCACGCCGTCGCGCTCCCAGGGCAGGGCGACGTCGAGGGAACGGAAGAACCCCTTGACCGGGTCGCGGAAGAAGGCGACCAGGTCGGCCAGGGCCACGTCGTCGGCCGGGGGCTGCGGCAGCGGCGAGCCGGCGAACGCCCGCGCCGGCGGACGGTCCCCGGCGGCGGCCCGCACCGCCGAGAGCGCGGTGGGGTCGAAGGTGAACGGCCCCGGGGTGCCCAGCGCGCCGGGCTGCACGTTGCGCAGGTCGAAGGGCTGCAGCGGGTGCTCCACGACGATCCGCTCGCGGACGGGGTCCTGGGTCGTGCGGTCCAGGGCGTCCAGCACCTCGCCCAGCGGCACCGCCGGGGGGCGGGGGCGCCCGGTGTGGGCGTCGGCGCCGGTGTAGGTGACGACCAGGGCCTCGGTGGCCGCGCCGATCGCGTCCAGCAACAGCTGGCGGTCCTCGGAGCGGACGTCGCGCTCCCCGGTCAGCGGGTCCCGGGCGAGGACGTCGTCCCCGTCCACGCTCCCGATCCGGGGGAAGACCCCGTCGTCCAGCCCGACCAGGCAGACCACGCGGTGGGGCACCGACCGCATCGGGACCATCGTGCAGACGGTGAGCGTGCCGGTGCGGAAGTTCGCGCGGGTGGGGCGCCCGGCGAGGTGGCCGCCGAGCAGGGACCGGACGTCGGCCAGGCGCATCGGCGTGTCGGCCCGCTCACCGGACTCGGCGAGGACGGCGGCGAGCTCGCGCTGGACCTGACCGGCCTGCCACCCCTCGTCGCGGTCGACCCGGGTGAGCGCCGAGAGCCCCTCGTCCAGCGCGCGGAGCCACTCGGAGAGGGGTCGGGTGCCGGTCAGGCGGTCGGTGGCGTCCCGGATCCGGTCGACGTACTCGGCGAACCGCCCGGCCAGCTCGACACGGTTGCTGCCGACGTCGTCGAGCGGGAGGGTGGTGCCCAGCCAGGCCCGGGCGTCGTCGGACATCGCCACGCCCGCCAGCACCCGGTCGACCCCGAACTGCCAGGTGTTGTGGACGTAGGCCCCCAGGCCGAACGGCTCGCGGTGGTCGGGGTCGAGGCCCCAGCGGATGCCGGACTCGCGCACCCAGGCGGTGATCGCGTCCAGGTCGTCGTCGGTCCACCCGAACCGGCGGCGCACCGGGGCGGCGTGGGCCAGGTCGAGCACCTGGCTGGCGGTGCAGCGGCCCCCGGCCAGGTCGAGCAACCCCGCGGCAACGCCGAGCAGCGGGTTGGTGCGGGACAGCGCGCGGTCGGCGAGCCGCACGCGCATCCGGTGCGCCGGGTGGCCCCCCTCGACGACCTCCCCGAGGCCGAAGCCCGCGGTGATCAGCGGGGCGTAGGTCTCGATGTCGGGGCACATCACCAGGATGTCGCGCGGCTGCAGGGTGGGGTCGTCGGCCAGCAGGCCCAGCAGCACCTCGCGCAGCACGTCGACCTGCCGGGCCGGTCCGTGGCAGCGGTGCACCTGCACCGAGCGGTCGCCCTCGGCCAGCGTCCGGCCCTCCGGTCGCGGCTCGTCGGCGCGCAGGTCCGCCTGCAGCCAGCCCAGCAGCGTGTCGGGCCCCTCCGCGTCGCCCGGCGGGTGGTCGTGGAGCTCGGTGGTGGCCAGGCTGCGCTGCAGCTCGCGGACGTCGCGGCCGAGGGTGGCCAGCAAGGGGTGCCCGACGCGGTGGTGCGAGGTGTCCTCCCGGCGGCGGACCGGGCCCTGCGCGGCCGGGCCGGCGAGGGTGCGCCACAGGCGGTCGCTGGGGTGGGGCAGCCAGAGGTGCAGGTCGTGGTGGACCGCGACCGCCTCCAGCAGCTCGACCTCGGTCACCGGGAGCCGGGTGTGGCCGAAGAGGGAGAGCCGGGGTGGCAGGTCGGCACCGGCCTCCCGCAGCCGGGCCAGGGCCGCCGCGTGCCGCTCGTGCGGGGGCGGGGCTCCGACCCGGTCGACCACCGCCTGCCACAGCGGCAGCTGCCAGCGCAGGTCCTCGGGGACCTCGCCCCCGGCCCCGTCGGTGGGACGGCCCTCCGCCCAGTCCACCAGCAGCTGGGGTCGCTGGGTGGCGTAGGAGGCCAGCAGCCCGGCCAGGCGGCGGGCGACGGCGTACCGCCGCCCTCGGCGCAGCTCGGCCTCGTCGCCGGCGTCGAAGTGCCCGAGGTGGCCGGCGAGGGTCCGGCACCACTCCTGGTCCAGGCTGGCGTCGATCACCTCCAGCAGCGGCCAGGCCAGGGCGTCGGGGGCCCACGGGTCCTCGTCGCGGGTGCCGGTGAGCTCGGCGACCAGCGAGCCGGGCGAGCGGAAGGTGACACCGGCGCACACGCCGTCGCCCCGCTCGCCGGCCCCCAGCCGGTGGCTGAGCCGCTGTGCCAGCCATCGCTCCACGCCCCGGGCCGGGACCAGCACCAGCTCCTCGGCGAAGGGGTCCGGCTGGGGGCGCACCAGCAGGTCCGCGAGCCCGTCGGCGAGCTGCGCGGTGCCGGGTGCACGGTGCAGGTGGAGCGTCACGCCGGGCAGCATGCCACGCGGCTCCGACATCGCGGGGCATCGCCGTCTGCCACCATGGCGCCCATGCGTGACGACCGGACGATGCCCAGGACCGACAACGAGCTGCTCAACCGGATCTACCGGCTCGAGGGCCCCGAGCAGGCCGCCGCGGCGTACGACGAGTGGGCCGCGACCTACGACCGCGACACCGTGGAGGGGATGGGGTACGTCGCCCCCGGGATCACCGCCGACCGGGTGGTGGACCTGCTCGCGGAGGGCGCGACGGTGCTCGACGCCGGGTGCGGGACCGGCCTCGTCGGCGAGGAGCTGCACCGCCGGCGCTCCGACCTGGTCCTGGACGGGCTCGACGTCTCCCCCGGGATGCTCGCCCTCGCGCGGGAGCGCGGCGTGTACCGGGACCTGGCCGTCGCCGACCTCACCGGCCCGGTGGCGCGGCCCGACGACGCGTACGACGCCGTGGTCTGCGTGGGCACCCTCACCCGCGGCCACCTGGGCCCCGAGCCGCTCGCGGAGATGGTCCGCGTGGTCCGCCCGGGCGGCGTGGTGGTCGCCACGGTGCTCGACACGCTGTGGGAGGAGGGCGGCTTCCGCGCGTTCGTCGAGGAGCTCGCGGCCGCCGGACGCGCGCGGGTGGTCGAGGCCGAGCTGCGCCCCTACCACCGCGAGGAGGGCATCGACTGCCGGCTCCTGGTGCTCGGGGTGGAGTGAGGCCCGCCTCGCCCCGGCCGGGTCCGACCTGTCCTGGCCCGGCCGGCTCCGTGAGCTACGCCGTGACCTACTCCATGACCTAGGCCGTGACCTACTCCGCGCTGCGGCTCCGGACGATCGCGGCGACCGCGAGGAGCGCCGAGACGACGAGCGCGGCTCCCAGGGCCCACCAGATCCAGCCGGCCACGCCCCCGGTGTCCAGGCCGAGTGCCTCCTGGTCGTCGGGGGCGGCCAGCTGCGCGGGGTCGCAGCCGAGGTCAGCGGGGGCCTCCCCGTCCGCGGTGACCTCGAACTCGTAGCGACCCTGCACGGTGTGGCCGTCGTCGCTGGTGACGGAGTACTCCACGGCGTGGATCCCGGTCTCCATCGGTGCGACCCGGGCGCACACCACGGTGTCGCCGTGGGGCTCGGCGGCCCCGGTCCCGAGCGCCTGGTCGTCCGCGTCCAGCAGCGCGATGGTGTGCTCCCCCTCGGGGTCGACGCCGGTGAACTCCAGGCCGATCGTCTCCCCACCCGGCGCCACCGCGTCCCCGGGGCCGGGGCTGCCGTCGGCGAGCCCACTGTGCGCGAGCGCGGCCGGGGCCGCCCAGGTCAGGAGGCCGACCACGACGGCCAGGGCGGCGGCCAGGACGAGGTGCGGGGCCAGGCGCGGGGTGCTGCTCAGTAGCCGGCGCATGCGATCCGGTTGTCCATCGCGTCGGCGGGGTGGATGACGATCGACTGCGCGTCGTCCCCGACCCGCTGGTCGTTGGTCACGGTCGCCCCACCCTCGCCGTTGCCCTCGGCGGTGAAGGAGAGGTGCACCTCGTTGGGCGGATCGTCCGATCCCTCGGGGTCGAACTTGAAGTGGTCCCCGCCGGCGTCCTCGTCGCAGGCCTGCTCGTGCAGGTGGAGGAGGTAGTCCGTGCCGGGCTCCATGCCCGACATCCGGACCGTGACCGTCGTCCCGTCGTCGTGCTCGGCGACCCACACCTGCCCGGCGACCTCGTTGCTCTCGGGCGGCGCGGTGTCGAGCAGCTCGAACTCCCCGGTGCGTACCTCGGCCCCGTCCAGCTGATCGGCGGGCGTGGCGTCGGGCTCGTGCATCTGGTCGTGACCGGTGGTGTGGTCGGGCTGGTCCGCGTCGTGGGACTCGGTCACCTCCGGGTCGTTGCCGCCTCCGGTCTCGCCGGTGCCGCTGCCGCAGGCGGTGGCCAGGAGGGCGAGAGCGGCGGCGACCGCCGGCAGGAACATACGGGGAGTACGGCGTGCGCTCATGGGCACCATGGTGCCCGATGCCCGAAATGCGACCAGCCCCGCACCGACGGGGGAACGGCGCGGGGCTGGTCTGGGCCGCGGCCGGGTCTCGGGTCCCGGCCGCGACAGGTCCATCATGACCCATCCGGGCAAGGCCTGTCGCCCGGGCGGTCACAAATTCAGCAAACTCTCAATCGAGTCCCAGTCACGTCGGGGCACCGAGCCACCGGGCCCGACGAGTCACCCCGCCCGCATGAGGACGCCGACGCGGGGGTACCCACGCGGCGTACGTACTGCCCCGGATCGAGGAGGTGCCCCATGGGCGAGGGACGTGAACCCGGCCGCCATCGCGCGGACGACGACGAGGGACAGGTCTCGGAGGTGACCGCCCTCGACGAGGACGGACCGGACCCGATCAAGCCCGGGGACGCCACCGCCGGCAATCCCTCCGACGAGGCGGGCGAGGCCCAGGAGGGGGCGGCCGGTCCCGACGCCGTCCCGGACGAGCTGGCCGAGGAGTCCGACCGCCTCGACACCTGAGGCGCGGGGCGTCAGCGCGCGGTGCCGCCGGGCTGGTCGGTCCCCTCCGGCTCCTGGTCGATGTGGTCCACGACCTCCTGCATGTTCTGGTAGGTCCGCTCGGGCAGGGTGCGCAGGGCCTGCATCATCTTGGCGTCGGCGTCCCGGGTCTGGGCGTAGGCCAGCAGGTCGGCGCGCCGGGCGGGGAAGTCGGCGCCCTGCAGGGCCTTGTGGGCGCGCTGGTCGTCGCGCTCGGTCATGGGATCGGTCCTTTCGTGCGGGTGGGCGAGGGGGCGGCGCCGGTCAGCCGAACAGCGGTCCGAAGCCGGCCGGGAGCTGGGACCGCACCTCGTCGATCTCGCCCCGGGAGACGAAGTCGGCCATCGTCATGAACACCGCCTGGGCGTGCTGACGAGCCTCTTCGGGGCTGCAGCCGCGACCCTCGTGCTCGGCGACCCGACGCAGGAAGTCGTCGACGTCGTCGCTGGTCTCCTGCTCGCCGTCGTGCTCGAGCAGGGCGTCCTGCAGCTCCGGGGGCAGCTGGCTGGCGAGGTCCCGGGGCTCGTGGCCGGCCAGCCGCTTGCCGAGGTCCGCCAGGACGGTCCGCGTGGCCTGCTCGGCGTGCTCGCGGTCGCTGGGGCCACCGTGGCGCTCCACGGCGACGAGGAACTCGTCGTGGCGCATCGTGCCTCCTTCCGTGGTGGCGATCCGTGCTGCTACGGACCGTGCCCGGGGCACCGCCCCCTCAAACGGACGACCCCGGGACGTTCGGCCCTTGGACGGACGCCGGGCGGGGCGGGAGGCTGGCACCGTCCACGCGCGTGAGAGGGGATCGGCGATGAGGTCACCGGACACCCGTCCGTGGTTCGCCGCAGGGATGGCCCTGCTGGCGGTGGGGTTGGCCGGCAACAGCGTCCTGGGGCCGTTGCTCCTCGACGTCATCGACTACCCCTTCACCGAGACGGTCCGCAACGAGACGCTGGGGCTGGAGGCGGTCACCCTCGTGCTCGTGGCCCCCCTGGCCCTCCTGGCGGCGGGCTTGACGGCACGTGCCCATCGGGGCGGCCCACTGGTCGCCCTGGCCCCGACCTCCTACGCCGCCTACATGCTGGTGCAGTACGTCGTCGGGCCGCAGTACCCGACGTACCAACCCTCCGTCGCGTGGCACCTCGCCCTGCTGGTGCTGAGCCTGGGGCTGCTGGTCCGGGCGTGGACCCTGGCCGCGCCGGGCGGCGTGCCCGTGCACCGGGGTCGCTGGGCGGCGGTGGTGCTCGCGCTGGCGGCCTTCGTCGTGTCCCGGTGGGTGCCTGCGTTCACCGGGATGGCGGGGGGTGAGGACGTGCCGGCCGCTGCGCCCGACCTCACGATGTACTGGTCGATCTTCCTGCTCGACCTCGCCGTGGTGGTCCCGGCGGCGGTCGCCGCGGCGGTGGGCCTGCTCCGCGACACCCCCTGGGCCCGGCGCGCGGTCTTCGCGGTCCTCGCGTGGTTCTCCCTGGTGCCCCCGTCGGTGGCCGCGATGAGCGTGGTGAAGATCCTACGTGACGACCCCGACCAGGCGCCGGGCGACACCGTGGTGCTCCTCGTCGTGACCGTCGTGGTCGGTGTGGTCGCCGTGCTGCTGTACCGCCCGGTGTTCCGTGCCCGGCCTCAGTGACGCCGGTGCAGCTTCATCCTGGGCGGCCGGCCGTCGGGGTCGACGACGGCCCGGTACGCCGGGGCCAGGAGCCGACGCTGCCACGCCGGAGGTCCGGCCACCCGGTGGGGGCGCAGGCGGCCGGGGGGTCGCTGTCCGACCCGCCCCGCACGGTGCCAGTCCTCCAGGGTCCTCGCGGAGCGCCGTACGGCGTCGACGGCGGCCTCGGGGTCGAGCAGGTCCGCGTCGTCCTCGCGGTCGAGGTGCTCCCGCATCAGCTCCAGGCGGAGGTCCCGCGCGAACGCCCGGGCACCGTCACCGAGACCGGCCGGGTCACGCGGCTCGCGCCGGTCACGCCGACCGTCGAGGACCGCGGCGGTCAGCTCCGAGTCGTGGGTCCAGGAGCGGCGGTTGAAGTTGTCGCTGCCGACCGTGGCCCACACGTCGTCGACGACGCACACCTTCGCGTGGACGTAGACCGGTTCGCCGTCGTGGTTCTCCACGTCCACGACCAGCACCCGGTCGCCACCGGCCCGCTGCACCCGCTCGATCGCCCGGGTGTGGCCGAGCATGGCAGTCGGGTACCCGATCCGGCCGTCCTGCTCGGGGAACCGAGGCACCACGGCGACCACGTGCAGCCGGGGCTCGCGCTCCAGCGCCTCGGCGAACACCCGCGCCACGTCGGCGGACCAGAGGTACTGGTCCTCGACGTACACCAGTCGCCGGGCACGTCGCAGCGCCTTGGCGTAGCCCCGGGCCACGCTCCGCTCGCCGTCGGGGGCGAACGGGTACCCGGGCCAGCGGTTCGGGTAGGTGCGCAACAGCTGCACCGCGCAGGAGCCGTCCCCCGGGCGGCTCGGATCGGGGCTCGGGCAGGTCGCTGGGGTCGCGGTCGAGCCGGCGGAGCATGTCGGGCCACGCGTGCCACGGCAGCCGGGACAGGGCAGCGGGGTCCCGCCAACGCTCGCGGAACACCGCCTCGACGTCGCGCACCGCAGGCCCCTGCACCTGGAGGTGTACGTCGTGCCACGCCGGGCTGCCGCCGTACCACCGGGCGAACGGCTGGGTCTGGTCGTCACCCCCGTGGGCGGCGTCGTCGCGGCGACTGTGGGCGAGGTCGATGCCACCGACGAACGCGACGTCCCTGCTCGGGTCCTCCTGGTGGCGCACGACCACGAACTTCTGGTGGTGGCTGCCCAGGGGCCGGACCCGCTGGTCGAGCAGCACCTCGCCCCCGGCGTCGTTGACCGCCTCGGTCAGGTTCCGGTTCTGCTCGGCCGAGAAGCGGAAGTGGTCGAGGTGGGACCGCCACACGAGTCCCTTCACCAGCACACCCCGGCGAGCCGCGGCCGCCAGCGCCTCCACGACGGTGGGCCCGTCGTCGGTGAGCTTCTCGTCCGGGTCGCCCCGCCAGTCGGCGACGATGACCAGGTCGCCGGCAGCGGTGCCCGCGATCGCCTCGGCCAGTGCGGCGAAGTAGGTCCGCCCGTGCACGAGCGCGCGCACGCTGTTGCCCTCGGTCCACGGCCGGACGCGGGTCCGGTCGTTGCCCCGCTCCTCGGCGGTGAGGAACCACGCCTCCGCGGCGTACCCGGGGGTTGGTCAGGTCAGGCCACACACCGGTCTCCTTCCTGCCCGCGGCGGAGCACGGCGCAGAGTTTCCCACGTGGTCACCGGCGGGCAAGGCGCGGCGCCCACCGAGTCGGTGGTCCGGCCTCGCCCGGCTCCCGACGGGCGCTGTACGCCGTCGACGTCGGCTCGGTCGATCTGCGGTGCTCGTCGCGTCGGTGCCGGTGGCTCGGGGCAATAGCCCCTCCCTACCCAATGGGGTCTGTGCACAGTCATCAACAGGCACGATCGGCAACTCCTCCACCGTCCCTGCCTGCTCCGGAGAGGCGCGACCACCCTTCCTCGTGGACGAAGGGGAGGAGGGGCAGCGACGGGACCCCGCTGCCCCCGTTGCGCCACCGGTCGGTGGGCAGGAGGGTGGATCCATGACGACCGGAGCCGCAACCTTCGTACGGCACTTCGACGAGGGCAACAAGGACCAGAAGGACCTGCTCGGGGGGAAGGGCGCGAACCTCGCCGAGATGACTCGGCTGGGGATGCCGGTCCCGCCCGGATTCACCGTCACCACCGAGGCCTGCCGCTACTACCTGGAACAGGGCCACGAGCCCGACCAGCTCCGGGTCGAGGTGACCATGGCGCTGCGTCGCCTCGAGGACGAGGTGGGACGCCGCCTCGGCGACATCGACGACCCGTTGCTGGTCAGTGTCCGGTCGGGCGGCAGGTACTCCATGCCCGGGATGATGGAGACCGTCCTCAACGTCGGGTTGAACGACCGCTCGGTCCAGGGCCTGATCAGGATGTCGGGCGACGAGCGCTTCGGGTGGGACTCCTACCGTCGACTCATCCAGATGTTCGGCGCCACCGTGCTCGGCATCGACGGTGCGGTGTTCGCCGAGCGCCTCGACCGGGCCAAGCGGCGCAAGGGCATCGACCACGACCTCGACCTCGACACCGACGACCTGCGGGCCCTGGTGGAGGAGTTCAAGGGGCTGGTCGAGGAGCACACCGGCCGGGAGTTCCCCCAGGATCCTCGCGTGCAGCTCGACCAGGCGATCCGCGCGGTCTTCGAGTCCTGGAACACCGACCGGGCTCGGCTCTATCGGCGGCGCGAGCGCATCCCGCACCACCTCGGCACCGCGGTCAACATCTGCACGATGGTCTTCGGCAACCTCGGCACCGACTCCGGCACCGGTGTCTGCTTCACCCGGGACCCTGCCACCGGCCGGCCGGGAGCGTACGGCGACTACCTGGTCAACGCTCAGGGTGAGGACGTGGTCGCCGGCATCCGCAACACCCTGACGCTCGACGACCTCGAGCAGGTCGACCCGGTCTCCTACCACGAGCTGCGTCGGATCATCCGGCGCCTGGAGACCCACTACCGCGACCTGTGCGACATCGAGTTCACCGTCGAGCG
>CAZRKV010000079.1:0-10788 GCA_964600305.1 uncultured Nocardioides sp.
CCTCCAGGACTGAGGTGTACGCCGTCCACAGGTGCGGCCGCAGGTGCTGCGACTGTCGGCGGGCCGGCGTAGTGTTCGACGCATGGAGCAGATGTTCGATTCCGACGCCAACGAGGCGGGTTGGGGCGTACCGACGGAGCATCCCCTCCTGGCCGCGGCCTCCGGGATCGAGCACGCCCTGGACGACGCCCTGGCGAGGGAGCCGTCCATGGCGCCCATGTCCGTCCGACAGGATGCGCTTCTTCGTCTGCACCGTGCCAACCACCGGCTCCACGGCCTGGTGGGGCACCTGGTGGCCGTTTCCGGGGACATCGCCGACGAGCACGCCGCGCGCTCCCCCCAGGCATGGCTGGCCCACGAGACCCGTGACGAGCCGAGCCACATGAGGTCGCTGGCCGACCTGGGTGTGGCCACCCGCCGCTGGGCCCGGCTGGGGGCGGCGCTGCTCGAGGGGACGGTGACCTGCCCGCAGGCCCGGGCGATCGCCCAGGCGCTGGACCAGCTGCCGACCGACCTCGGTCCGGCCGTGCTGGAGCGAGCGGAGCAGTTCCTCTGCGACCACGCGCACCTCGGGGTCGCCCGGCTGAAGGTGCTCGGCGACGGGGTCCTGGCCCACGTCGCCCCCGAGGCGCACGAGGAGGTGGAGCGTCGTCGCCTGGAGCAGCAGGACGCCCGGGCCGCGGACGAGACCCAGCTCTCGCTGCGACGCCGCGGCGACGGCACGACCGACCTCCGGGCCCGGGTCCCGGACCACGCCGCGACCCGGATCAAGGGCGTCCTCGACGCGATCACCAACCCGGCGCGCCGACGGCCCGGTGCACCGGGCTCGGCCGCGGCGGACGAGGCCACTGGCGACGCCGAGCCGCAGGGACCGGCCGGCCCACCGCCGGGCACCCACCCCCTGCTCGGTCGCACCGACACCGCGACCGGGGAGCGCCTCCCGATGGCCCGCCTGCGCGGGCTGGCGTTCCTGACGCTGATGGAGTCGCTCCCGGCGGACCTCCTCCCCATCCACGGCGGCACCGCCACCACCCTCAACATCACGATCGACGTCGACGACCTGACCTCGGGCCTCGGGGCGGGGACGCTCGACGACGGCACCCGGATCTCGGCCGGCCAGGCACGCCGCCTCGCCTGCCAGGCCGGGCTCGTCCCCGCGGTCCTCGGCACCGGGTCGCACGTCCTCGACCTCGGACGCACCGCCCGACTGCACAGCCAGGCCCAACGACGGGCGCTCGGGCTCACCCGTCGCACCTGCCAAGCCCAGGGCTGCGACATGCCCTGGCAGTGGTCCCAGGTCCATCACCCGCACCCGTGGTCCCACGGCGGCGGCACGGACCTGGCCAACGCCGAGATCCTCTGCTCCTACCACCACCATCGGGCCCACGACCCGCGGTACCACGTCGGTCGACGACCCGACGGGACGATCCAGTTCCGGCGACGCCGATGACCGCCCCGCCCCGCGCGCACCGGCTGCGCTCAGGCGCCGGTCGCCTTCTCCAGCGCTGCCAGCTCGTCGTCCAGGTGCGTCAACAGCCGCTGCACCGACGGCAGGGTGCGCCGGCACCCCGTGAGGCCGAAGCTGATGGTCCCGGCGTAGGACGTGCACGTGATGTTGAGGGCCATCCCGTGGATCGGGATCGACAACGGATACATCCCCACCAGCTCCGCGCCGTTGAAGTACAGCGACTCCCGAGGACCGGGCACGTTGGAGATGATCAGGTTGAACGGCGGCCGCACGATCCCCTGCATCCGCAGCATCGGCACCAGGATCGAGGGCGCCATCCCCAGCGCGCTCATCGCCAGGATCTGGGTCGGGGTCATGCTCGACAAGGCTTCCTTGCCGGTGACCATCGAGTCGTGGATGGTCGCGAGCCGGTCGCCTGCGTCGGGCAGGTCGGTTCCCAGCTTGACCATCACCGCCCCGACGGCGTTGCCACCCTCGGCCGAGGCGATCGACGCCTGCTTGGCCTCCAGGCCCACCGGCACCATCGAGACCAGCGACGTGTCCGGCAGCGCCCCGAGCTCGTCGAGGTAGGCCCGCACCGCCCCGCTGCACATGGCCAGCACGACGTCGTTCACGGTGGCGCCGCTGGCCCGCCCCACGGCCCGCAACCGCTCCATCGGCCAGTCCTGCGCGGCGAACCGCCGCGACCCGGTGATGCTCTGGTTGAGAATCGTCCGCGGGGCGTGCAACGACACCGCCGACGTCTCGTTCCGTACGCCGTGGTTCAAGGTGCGGATGAGCGCCGCGGGGAGCCCGGCGGCCTCGGCCGAGATCCCCAGGGCGCTGCGGAGCGCGGTGGCGGGGAGCTCGCCGAGGGGGCGGTGACCATCCCTGGTGCCCGTGACCCGCCGGGCACCGGCGGCCTCGGCCGACCACGGCGCAGGCATGCCGCGCAGCTCCGGATCGGGGGTGAGCACCGAGTGCATCAACCGCATCGCCGACACGCCGTCGACGAGGGCGTGGTGCATCTTGGTGTAGAGCGCCACCCGGCCGTCCTGGAGGCCCTCGATGACGTAGGACTCCCACAGCGGCCGCTCCAGGGCCAGGCGCGTGCCGTGCAGCCGGGAGCACAGGTCGAGCAGCTCCCGGATCCGGCCCGGGCGCGGCAAGGCGCCGTGGCGCACGTGGTAGTCGATGTCGAACATCGCGTCCTGCTTCCACGCCCAGGCCCCGGCCCTGGTCAGGGAGTGGTAGGGGCGCTTGTGGAAGAGCGGCGCCACCTCCTCGACGTCCCGCATCTGCTCGTACAGCGTGCGCGCGAAGTCCGGTCCGGCGTCCTCAGGGGGGCGGTACAGGTGCAGCCCGCCCACGTGCATGGGCATGCAACGGTTCTCGGCGAGCAGGAACGCCATCGAGGTCGGGTCGAGGGGAGTGCCCACGCGTGCTCCTTCGTCGTGATCTGTTGATACTGACGCGGATCGCGCCTCCTGGGAAGGCAAACGACGGGAGCCGCCGGACGTTCCACCTCTGGCACGATCGACCCCATGCCGGGCGCGGAGGACACCGACCGGGCGGCGCGACGCAGCCGCCGATCCGCCGGCCGCCGGTGGGCCCGACTGCGGAGCAAGGGGTGGCAGATCGGGCAGTGCGCCGTCGCGGCGGCGCTGGCCTGGTTCCTGGCCAACGACGTCTTCGACCACCCCACGCCGTTCTTCGCCCCGATCGCGGCGGTGGTCAGCCTGGGCACCTCCTACGGCCAGCGCCACCGCCGGGTGCTCGAGGTGACGCTGGGCGTCGCGCTCGGGGTCCTCGTCGCCGACCTGCTCGTGCTCACCCTGGGCAGCGGTGCGTGGCAGCTCGGGCTGATCATGGGGCTGTCGATGACCGCCGCGGTGCTGCTCACCAGTGGGCAGCTCTTCACCACCCAGGCCGGGGTCCAGGCCATCGTGGTGGCCACGCTGGTCCCGGACGGCACCCAGGCCTTCATCCGATGGACCGACGCCCTGATCGGGGGCGGGGTGGCCCTGCTCGCGGCCAGCGTCGTGCCGGGGGCGCCGCTGCGAAGGCCCCGCCACGAGGTCGGCGTGGTGCTGGCCAAGGTGTCCGACCTGCTGCGCGCGGCCGCCGACGTGATGGCCGACGGGGAGGCCGAGGAGGCGCTCGACCTGCTCGCCGAGGCCCGGCACACCGACCCCCTGGTGCAGGAGCTGCGGGCGGCTGCCGACGAGGGACTCTCGGTCGTCGCCTCCTCGCCGTTCCGGCTCCGCCACCGCGGGGACCTCCGGCGGATGGCCGACCTCGTCGACCCGGTGGACAAGGCGCTGCGCAGCACCCGCGTGCTCGTACGCCGCTGCGCCGTCACCGCCCACCACGGCCGGGTGGTCCCACCGTCGTACGTCGCCCTCTGCCGCCAGGTGGCCGCGGCGTGCGACGGCATCGTCGAGGAGCTCGTGGCCAACCGGCCCGCGGCCACCGCCCGCCCCGCGCTGCTCACGTCCGCCGCCGCCAGTGGCGAGTGCGAGCCGATCGAGGACCTGCAGGTCGAGGCGATCCTGGTGCAGCTGCGCTCGGTGATCGCCGACCTGCTGGAGATCACCGGGCTGGAGCCGCTGGAGGCGACGGACGTGCTCCCTCCGGTCCGTCGTCGCTGACGCGCCCGGCGAACCGTACGCCCGCGACCGGTCGGTACCGGTCGTGCAGCACCAGCAGGAGCGTGAGCAGCGCGAGGAAGAACAGCGCCGGAGCCGCCTGGAAGTCCTCGCCGCGGCCGATGACGACCTCGTAGGCCACCGCCAGCCCGACGTTGAAGGCGAAGCGGAAGCCGCCCACCGCCCACACCGACTCCCGGGTCACGGCTCGGCGGGCCAGGCCGAGGCTCCAGGCCACGTTGATCACGACGAGCAGGCCGACGCCGACGAACAGCTCCACGCGGGTGGCCCGCAGCTCGGGCAGCAGCTCCCCGAAGATCACCGTCACCAGGCCCACCAGCACCACCTTCTCGAGGGTGTCCCAGGACCGCACGGCACCGTGCCGGCGCAACCAGGCCGCCCGCTCCGCGGCCCCGTCGATCTCCTCGGGCAGCGGGTCCGCGGCCAGCCGGCGGGGCCAGTCCGGGTCGCCGAGCCGGGGTCGTACGGCGCGGGCGTAGACCCGGAGGACGACCACGAGGAGCACACCGATCACCGGGACCAGCCACCGCTCCTCCGAGACCGCATCGGTGAAGTCCAGCTGCGCGACGTGGATCCACCACTCCTGGGGCAGCTTGACGACCCCCCAGATGGTGGCCGCGAGGACCAGCCAGGACCGCGTCGTACGCCGTGCCGGGTCCCAGCGGCTGCGGAAGGTCTCGTAGGCGATGAAGAAGTACTCGAAGACGTTCGGGAAGACCAGCAGCAGCGCCCGCGCCTGGAACAGCTCGAAGAGCAGCACCCCGACCAACCGGTAGAAGAAGAGGAACCGACCGATCCCCAGGGCAGCCCGGCTGGTCCAGTTCCGCAGAGTGGAGATGTAGGTGATCGCCAGGTAGTGGACGTCCATCGCCTTGTCGTAGGACTGGTAGCCCGGCGGGTCGAGTCCCAGCGCCTGGAAGATCGACTGATCGGCCGCGTCGAGCACCAGGCAGGCCAGGATCGCGGGCAGCGGCCAGCGGGGGATGAACAGCGGGACGACGAAGCGGGCCAGGACCACCAGCCACACCACGAGCACGGCCTCGACGCCCATTCGTCACCTCCTGTGCCGCAGCCTCCAACCAAGCACATCCCAGCACCTGGCACGACCGTGCCCGTGGCAACATGAGCGCCGTGGCAGAGGACGACGATGTGCGCACGTACCACCTGGCGCTGGACCTCTGCCTGCGTGTGGGTGAGCTGCTCCTCTCCTCCGGCGCCGGCGCGGCCGACGTCAACGCCACCATGGCTTCGGTCGCCCGGCACTTCGGTCTGCGCAACGTCGACATCGACGTGACCTTCACCTCGCTGACGATGAGCTACTCCTACGACCCCGAGCTGCCCCCGCTGCTGCTCATCCGCAACGTGAAGAACCGCGAGATCGACTACGAGGACCTGACCCAGGTCGACCACCTGGTGCGCGACATCCTGACCAACAAGGCCGACCTCTACCTGGCGCGGTCGCGGATGGCGACGATCGTCACCACCGGGCACACCACGCCCCGGTGGGCGGTGTCGGTCGGGCTGGGCCTGATGGCCTCCGGCATCGGCCTCCTCCTGGGCGGGGACGCCATGGTGACCCTGGTCGCCTTCGTCGCCGCGGTGTCGGTGGACCGGTTGCAGATCCTCATGTCCGGGCGCCGGCTGCCCGGCTTCTACCAACAGGTCGCCGGCGGTGCCGTGGCCACGCTGATCGCGGTCGGGGTCGCCGCGAGCCCGCTGCAGGTCAACACCGCCCTCGTCGTCAGTGCCAGCATCATCCTGCTGTTGTCCGGCCTCGGCTTCGTGGGAGCGCTGCAGGACGCCCTGACCGGGTTCTACATCACCGCCTCGGCGCGCCTGCTGGAGGTGACGATGGCGACCGCGGGCATCATCGGGGGCGTCAGCGCCGGCCTCGGTGTGGCGAGCATGTTGGGTGTGGGGCTGGGCCAGATCGAGCCCGGCGCCACCAGCCTGAACGCCGCCGCCATCCTCACCATGGGCGGTGCGCTGTGTGCGGCCGCGTTCGCGTTCAGCAGCTACGCCCCGGTACGGGCCCTGCTCCCGATCGCCCTGATCGGCACCGGGGCCACCGCGATCTACAACGCCGTCAACGCCGGGGGCCTGGGCCGGGCCTTCGCGGCGGCGGCAGCCGCCTACTTCGTCGGCGTGGTCTCCTACTCGGTCTCGGGGCGGATCCGGGTGCCACCGCTGATCATCGTCGTCCCGGGCGTGACGCCGATGCTGCCCGGCCTCTCCATCTACCGTGGTCTGGCGCTGCTGGCCGACGAGACCGGCAACAAGGGTGAGGGGCTTTTGTCATTGGCGACCGCCGTCTCGGTGGCGATCGCGCTCGCCGCCGGGGTGATCCTGGGGGAGTACACGGCCCAGCCGCTGAAGCGCGAGGCGCGCCGGCTGGAGGACCGGTTGGCCGGCCCCCGGTTGATCGGCCCGTTCCGGGCCCGGGGCCCGCGCGACCGCCCCGCGGCTGCCCGCGCCCGCGTCAGTGCTGGGGAACCTGCCGCAGCCAGCCGGCGGCCGTGGCGCCGTCGTACGGAGGAACCCGATCGCGCAGCGCCCCGGTGACGAACTCGCAGCTGATGGCGGCGTGGGAGACCACCTCGTCGGGGTAGCCCAACCGGACCCGGTGGTCGGCGAACTCGTCCTCGTCGTCGACCCACACCCGGCCGTTCGGCACCCGGACCACGTCCAGGTCCAGGTCGACCGCGTGCAGCACCGAACCGCGCCAGACCGGGGGCGTGGCGATGTCGACGTACACCTCCACCACGCCGCCCTCGGCGTGGAAGGTCGCCACCCACCCCAGCTCCGGATCCAGCTCCGTGGCGGGGGAGGAGGTGGCCCGGCGCCCGTCCGCGTGGTGGGGCCCGCCCAGGCGGGCCGGGGCCAGCACCACCTGGTCGACGGGAGGCACGTAGTCGGCGCCCGGACGCCGCATCGGGGTGCCGGCGGGGACGCCGAGCCAGTCGCCGTGCTCGTCCGAGCCGAGGTAGGTCGCCTCGTAGGACCAGTGGGGGCGGTCACCCCACTTCGTCATCGCCACACGGACGGCTGCTCCTGGCTCCATGGCCCCCGTTCTACCGGTTCACCCGGTGCGCGCGGGCAGCACCCGCCTGCTCACCCGGGCCACGACGTCCTGGTAGCGGGAGCCGGCCAGCTTGGCGAAGTGGTGCAGGGCGTGGGCGTCGGCGCCGACCAGCACCCGGGCCTTCCCGGCCAGGGCGCCCTCGAGGATCACCTCGGCGGCGTCGGCGGCCGGCATCCGCGCCAGCCGGGTGTCGAAGAACCGGTCGACCGCCACGGCGTCCTGGCTGCGGGTCTTGCGGCCGTTGCGGGCGATGCCGGTGCGGATCCCGCCCGGGTGCACGCAGGTCACGCTCACCGGTCGCCGGTTGGCGAGCATCTCGATCCGCAGTGCCTCGGTGAAGCCGCGCACGGCGTACTTCGTGGTGTTGTACGCCGACTGGCCGGGCATCGAGACCAGCCCGAACAGGCTGGAGACGTTGACCAGCATCCCGTCACCGGAGGCCACCAGGTGGGGGAGGAACTCCTTCGTGCCGTTCACGACGCCGTGGAGGTTCACCCCGAGGATCCAGTCGAACTCCTCGTGGCTCATCTCCTCGAAGTCGCCGGTCATCGAGACCCCGGCGTTGTTGACCACCATGTCCACGCGCCCGAACCGGTCGTTGACGGTCTGCGCCCAGGTCGCCATCGCGGCCCGGTCGGAGACGTCGACCACGTCGCTGCGCACCTCGACCCCCTCGTGCCGCACCTGCTCGACGGTGCCGGCGAGCGCCTCGGCGTTCCAGTCCGAGAGGGCGAGGCGGGCCTGGCGCCGGGCGGCGTACCGGGCCATCTCCCGGCCCATGCCGGAGCCGGCTCCGGTGATCACCACGACCCTGCCGTCCAGCGTCCTCGTGCGGGGAGTCCTCATGCGGGCACGTCCTCTCGGGTGGGGGCCTGCTCGGCGGTGACGTGGTACGCCGCGGCGTCGAAGTCGGCGAGCAGCCGGCGGAAGGTGAAGGTGGCGCGGGGCCACAGGGTGGTGTTGCGTCCGTGCTCGTCGAGGTACCAGCTCGCGCAGCCGCCCTCGCTCCAGACGGTGCCCCGCATCGCGCGCTGGACCATGCGGTTCCACTCCTGCTGCGCGTCGAGCCGGGGCTCGAGGGCGGCGTAGCGGTTGATCCGCTGGGCCTGCACCGCACCGAGGATGTAGGCGACCTGGGACTCGATGATGAACACCATCGACGAGTGGCCCAACCCGGTGTTGGGGCCCACGACCTGGAAGAAGTTGGGGAACCCGTGGACCGTGGTGCCCTTGTAGCCGGCCATCCCGCCCTCGGCCCAGGTCTCGGCGAGGGTGCGGCCCTCTCGGCCCCGGACGTGGTGGGCGATCGGCTGGTCGGTGGTGTGGAACCCGGTGGCCACGACCAGGACGTCGATCTCGCGTTCGGTGCCGTCCGCGGTCACGACCCCGGTGGGCGTGATCCGGGTGATCCGGTCGGTGACCAGCTCGGTGTTCCCGGCGTCGAGCGCGGGGTAGTAGGTGTTGGAGATCAGGATCCGCTTGCAGCCGATCTGGTAGTCCGGGGTCACCGCCTCGCGCAGGGAAGGGTCGGAGACGCCGCGCCGGATGTTGGCCAGGGCCATCCGCCGGGCCGGCTCGGCCAGGCGGGGCTGCCAGGTGAACCCGGGGACGTAGCCCTCGCGGCCCCAGTAGATGAGGGTGCGGTAGAGCCGCTGCAGGCCGGGGACGTGCTTCAGCGCCAGCCGCTCCAGCCGGGAGTAGGTGCGGTCGTGCCGGGGGATCACCCACGGGGCGGTGCGCTGGTAGACGTCGAGCCGGGCCACGTCCGGCTGGATCTCGGGCACGATCTGGATCGCCGACGCGCCGGTGCCGATGACGGCGACCCGCTTGCCGGTCAGGTCGACGTCGTGGCGCCAGCGGGCGGAGTGGAAGACCTCGCCGCCGAAGGACTCGATGCCCTCGATGTCGGGCAGCTTGGGCTCCGAGAGCCCGCCGCTGGCGGTGACCAGGTTGGTGGCGAGCACCTCCCCGCGCGTGGTGCGGACCCGCCAGGCCTGCTCGGCGTCGTCCCACGCCGCCTCCTCGACGCGGGTGTCGAACCAGAACCGGTCGAGGGTGCCGGACTCGCGGGCCACCCGCTGCAGGTAGGCCTGGATCTCGTCCTGGCCGGAGAACGACCGGGACCAGTCGTTGGGGGCGAACGAGAAGGAGTAGAGCTGGCTGGGCACGTCGCAGGCGGCGCCGGGGTAGGTGTTGTCCCGCCAGGTGCCGCCGACGTCGGCCCCCTTCTCCACGACCGCGAAGTCGTGCTCGCCGGCCTCGGCGAGCTTCACCGCGGTGGCGATGCCGCCGAAGCCGGCGCCGACCACGAGGTGGCGCACGTGGGAGGGGAGGCGAGGCGGGGAGGAGGACGTGTGCGTCGTCATGCGCTCACGCTACGGAGCCTATTGAATGGACGTCAATAGTCCTGTTGAAAGAAGTTCAGTAAGGTGGGCCACATGTCGACCTCACCCCGGGTGCGGATGGCGCCCGACAGCCGCCGGGCCCAGCTGCTCGAGCTCGGGGTCGCCCTGCTGGCGACCCGCCCGCTGGAAGAGCTGTCGATCGACCTGCTGGCCGAGGAGGCGGGGATCTCACGCGGGTTGCTGTACCACTACTTCGGCAACAAGGCCGACTTCCACGAGGCCGTCGTACGCCGGGCGGTGCAGGACCTGCTCGAGGTCACCGCCCCCGTGGACCACCCCGACGTGCTGGTGCGACTGTCGGTGTCGCTGGCGAACTACCTGTCCTACGTCGAGACCAACCGGCTCGCCTACGTCTCCATCGTCCGGGCCGCCGGGCACAACGATGCGATGCGCGAGATCTACGAGTCCGCGCGGGACTCCCTGACCGACCGGATCTTCGAGTCCGCGACCGCTGCCGAGCTCGCCGAGCACGGCGTGGTGGACTCGCCTGGCGTGCGACTGCTGGTGCGCGGCTGGTCGGCCATGGTCGAGCAGGTGGTGCTGGACTGGATCGAGGAGCCGCACGGGGTCGACCGGCAGGCCCTGCTGGACTCCCTCACCGCGTCGCTGGCCCAGGTGCTCGCGGTCGCCCCACCCTCCGAGTAGCGAGGGAGGCGCGGCTCCACCCCGAGGGAGGCGCGGCTCGACCCCGAGGGAGGCGCGGCTCGACCCCGAGGGAGGCGCGGCTCGACCGTGGGCTCTCGCGTTCTGGGGACGCAGGGAGCGGGGCCGAGGAGGAGACTCGGAGGCGGGGTGCCGACCACGGGAGGTCACGGTGAACCGCTCCGAGCTCGCAGCCGAACCGCTGCCCCGGGACCTGCAGGCGCGGTTCCGCACGGTCGCCCGGGCCGTGTGGCTGCTCCCGGCCTTCGGCCTGCTCACGTTGTGGGCCACCCTCGAGCACCAGCCCGATCCGTCGACGCAGTTCCAGGAGTGGTCGGAGTTCGTGACGACGGATGCCTTCCTGCTCGAGCACGTGGTCGGGAGCATCGGCGGTCAGGCCCTGTACGCCATCGGGGCGTGCGCGCTCGGGGCGGTCGTGCTGGTGCACGGCTCCCGGCCCCGGCAGGCCATGTGGGGCGTGGCGACGGCCCTGGCCGGCAGCGCCGGGTTGCTCGTCGGGTTCGGCACCGCCGCCTTCGCCCA
>CAZRKV010000080.1:0-4350 GCA_964600305.1 uncultured Nocardioides sp.
ACAACAGTTCGACGGGGCGACTGGGCTCGGCGAGCCATCGGGAAGAAGGTGACTCCTCGGCACTCGTAGGCGGGGTGAAGATGACGTCTCGGCGCTGGGGCCGGGGCGAAATTGACTCCTCGGCGGGCCGTAGGGCCGATGAGCGGGGCCGAAGGGGCGGGTCAGCCCCAGAAGGCCTTCACGACGCGCTCGGCAGCGTGGCCGTCCTGCAGGTAGTTGTAGGTGGCGTTGAAGCGGGCGTACTCCTCGGCGTACGCGTCCCGGAGCCGGGAGAGGTCCCGGAGGTGGGCCACGACCTCGTCGGCGGTGTCGACGAGCGGGCCCGGGGCGGTGTCGCGGAAGTCGAAGAGGAAGCCGCGCACGCCGCCGGTGTAGTCGGCCAGGTCTGGCACCAGGAAGACCATCGGCCGGCCGGTGAGGGCGAAGTCGAAGCGCATCGACGAGTAGTCCAGGACCGCCGCGTCCGAGGCCAGGATCAGGTCGTTGACCTCGGGGTAGGTGGTGACGTCGATCCACCGGGCCGCCCCGGCCGCCGGCTGCGAAGCGCCGTGGAAGCGGTGGCCGCGCATCAGGATCACGTACTCCGGGCCGAGCGCCGCGCTGGCCGCCTCCAGGTCCAGGTGGTGGACCAGCTCCGCGCTGCGCCACCGCGAGGCGAGGTCGTCGCGCCAGGTGGGCGCGTAGAGCACCACCGTCTGGTCGGGCCGGATGCCGAGGCGTTCGCGGGTCTCGACGCGGCACCGCTCGGCGTCGTCGGCGAGGAGGGCGTCGTCGCGGGGGTACCCGGCGGAGTGGATCTCGCCGTTATAGCGGTACTCCCGCCGGTAGTGCACGTCCATCTCCGGGGCCGGCGTGGTGATCAGCGTCCAGTCGCCCGAGGTCCGGGCGAGCTCGAGCTCGATCCGGTTCGGGGTGTAGCGCTTGGCCTCCCACATCCGGATCCCCATCGACTTGGCCGGGTAGCCGTGGAAGGTTTGCAGGACCCGTTGCCCCGGTCGCTTGGTGAACCAGCGGTCGAAGTCGATGTTCAGGCACAGGTGCCGCGCCGTCGCCATCAGCTCGAACCAGCGCCGCGAGTGCATCAGCACCGGTACGCCGCCCTCGGGCACCCGCGAGGAGTGGTCCCACACCCCCCAGTACGGGGTGAGCTCGGGGTGGCGGCGGCGGAGCTCGTGGTGGATCGCCAGCTGGCTGTCGGTGGCCGTGGCCCCGTCGTAGGACTGCAGGTAGACCGCGCTGTCGTCCAGCGGCGCCTCGGAGAACAGGCACTCCAGCTGCATCCGGCGCTGCCAGTAGGGCCCCCGTTCGTCGTCGGCCAGCGGCTTCATCAGGAAGACCCCGGCCTCCATCCCGAAGCGGATCGCCCGGAAGCGGAAGTGCCGGCCGACCGTCTGCTGTTGCAGCCGCCCGAGCATCCGGTCCGAGTGCAGCACCCGCCCGGTCCGACCTGACTCGGAGTGCACCCGGAACCAGTAGCGATCGATGGGGATCGGCGTCGTCCCGAGTCCCCACTCGTCCCACGTGGTCGGGATGGCTGCCTCCAGGGCCCCGTCCTCGAGAGTGCGCACCGCGGCGGCGTGCCGGGAGCGCCCCGAGTGCGCCTCCAGCTCGAGCCGGGCATCGGCGGACGGCAGGCCCAGCCAGTGCAACCGTGCCCACACGTGGTCGCTCCTGAGGGACACCTCGTCGAGGACGAGCGTGTCGGCGGCCTCGAGCAGGTCGCACTCCCCCAGCGGGGACCGGTGCAGGACGACCTCCCCCTGGCCGACGGCGAGGAACTGCTCGTCGGAGTCCGGCCAGGCAACCGCCACCGAGGCCCCGTCCCGGGCGGTGGCGAAGAGTCGCCACAGCAAGTGCTCCGGCCCCTCCCACGAGGGCGGCAGGTCGAGGTCGAAGTGGAGCAGGTGGTCCTGGCGGCGTAGCGGGGCGCGTCCGGCGAGGCCGCCGGCCATGGTCGCCCGCACCGCCGTGAGGTCGCGCCCACCCGGATCGAGGCTCCCCCGGACCCGGCGACCGCGCACCTGCGCCTCCACCAGCCGGACCTGGGGAGCGGGCCGCAACACCAGCTGGACGCCGGCGCCCTCCTTGCCGGTCAGCTCGGCACGCACGCCCTCGGCCACGGCGCGGGGGGCGTGCAATGGCCCCTCGAGCATCCCGGCGCTCCCCCGGCTGTCGAGGCCGGTGATGCCGCCGCTGCGCCGCAGCCCCCGGGCCTCCCCGGTCGTGGCGACGTGCACGCGGACCGACCAGGCGCGGGGACCACCTCCGGGGGCCGACCCGTCCGCGAGCGCCGCGGCATCGATCCGCGCGCGGACGGCACCCCGCGCGTAGTCCTGGTAGCGGTGCTCGGCGAGGACGGTCGCCTCCGGCTCGACGTACGGCGTGGCCGGGACCTCTACCGGCTCACCGCCGTCGTCGGGCACCAGCTCCACCCGGACCTCGGGCGCCTCGTCGAGGTGCACGAAGTCGACCCGGGCCAGCACCGCCATCTCCACCGTCGTCCCGTCCCAGCGGGCGCTGTGGAGCACGGCGCGCAGCGGGGTCTCCGCCTCACGCATCTCGTAGCAGTCGTCGGGGACCCCCACCTCCCGGTCACCGAAGTACGGCAGGTGGGCGAGCACCCGCCCGTCGCGGACCTCCGTGGGGCGGTTGCCCCACTCGAACCACCGCGCGGCGACGTACCGCTCCAGCTCGGGGCGCTGGTCGTGCCGCAGCAGCCAGAGCTTGACCCGCGACTCGGCCCGCAGGCTCTCCCAGGCCCGCTCCCCCGAGCTGGCCAGCATCTCCTCCACGTGGTCACGCAGGCGGTCCCACTGCTCGGGCGTGGCGCGCTCGGTGTCGTCGAGGAACGGTTGGACCGCGGTGTCGAGGACGCCCCACAGCCACGTGTCCCGGACGGCCCCCAGCCCGAGCTCCTCCACCGCCCGCCAGGTGTCGCGGTGCTCGTCGAGCCACCCGTCGAGCTCGGCGAACAGGTCAGGGACGGTGCCGACGGAGGTGCCGCCGACCCGTCCGGTCGGCACGTAGGTGACCTCCGGCAACAGGTCGAAGCGGTCCGCCCGTGCGTAGGCGTCCAGCGCCACCCGCCCCGCGGAGCGGCGCTGCGCGAAACCCAGGCCCGCCTCGCGCCACCAGGTGCGGCGGAAGAGCCGGTTGCCCAGCCCCAGGTCGGTGACCGCGATCGGCGAGTCGACCAGCGTGGTGCCGCGGGCCAGCACCTCGTGGGCGGCGGCGTACGGCGCCTCGGTGGTCGCCGTGGCGGTGTCGGGCCGCCCCATCCGCCCGACGGCGAAGGGGGACCCGGAGGCCGCGAGCGACTCGAGGAGGCGGGTGAGCGCACCGGGGGGCAGGTCGTCGCCGCCGGAGGCGAACAGCAGGAACTCACCCCGCGCGCACTCCGCGCCCCGGTCGCGGGCCGACGCCAGGTCCCGCGCGGGGCGGCGGAGAGCCCGGACCCGCCAGTCCTCGTCCGCGTGCCGGCGCACGGTGCGGAGCACTCGCTGGTGGCGAGCGTAGGGCACGACCACCACCTCGAGGTTGCGGTGCACCTGGCCGCGCAGGCCGTCGAAGCAGGGGCCGACCCGGGTGGTCTCCTCGTCACTGACCGGCAGCACGACCGAGACCAGCGGTCCACCCCACCCGGGCCGCAGCCGGCGAGTCGCCCGGCCCAGCGGGCCGCGCACGCCGGGGGGCGTGGCCCGGCCAATCCGCCGCAAGGACTCGACGGCTCGCTGGCGGACTGGCACGGTGCGGGCTCCCTGCGTGGTCGGGGTCGGTCGGACGGGCCGCGACGATGATACGGCCCGGCGGAGGTGGTCAGAGGCTGGCGAGCACCGCCTCGAGGTGGTGCCCCTCCCGAGCGAAGTCGACGGTGAACCCGGAGTGGTAGTGGTCCTCCTCCGGGCGGGAGCGGACCGCCTCGATGGTGTGCCCGCGCACAGCCGCGATGAGGTACTCGTTGCGGGCGCTGTAGCGGGTGGACCCGAGCGTGATCACCCGCTTCGGCTCCCGGGCGAAGCAGAGCTGGAACAGGCCACTTCCGGCGAACCCGGCGACGACCTCGGCCGACCGGAAGAGCGCCACCTGCTCGGGCAGCGAGTGCTCCGCAGGGTGGACGACGGTGAACCCGTGGGCGGCGAACAGCGCCTCCACCTCCCCGGTGTTGCGGCACGGGCGCACCTCCGAGTCGTGGCGGGTGCAGAACAGGCGCCGTGGCCGCTCCCCCGGTGTCGCCTGCCGCTCGAGGGCGTCACCGACCCGGTCCCAGGTCTCCGCGATGCCCGGGTGGACGTAGTGCGGGTTCGACAGCATCGGGGTCGCGGACAGCAGGCGTGGAACGCGGACGGGGCG
>CAZRKV010000080.1:4450-10714 GCA_964600305.1 uncultured Nocardioides sp.
GCGGGTTCGACAGCATCGGGGTCGCGGACAGCAGGCGTGGAACGCGGACGGGGCGGTCGATGAGCTCCACGTCCCCGGGCTCGATCCCCCCGGCCGAGAGCAGCACCCGCTCCCAGGGCTGGAGGTCGGGCCGCTTGCGGGTGCGGCCCAGTAGGACGCGCGCCTCCGGGTGCTGCTGCTTGACCAACGGCCACGCCCACATCCGCGACAGGGTCTCGGTCAACAGGTGCCCGAAGTGGCCCCGCACCTCGTTGTCGAGGTGGTACCACGTCCCTTCCAGCGGGACGGCCTCGTCCGCGCCCGGGACCCGCGCGAACCGGGGGGCCAGGTCGTCGGTGGCCTTGTTGACCAGCCGGGCCCGCTGGTTGTGGCGGAAGGTGTCGGGCACCAGGACCCGTTCGTCGCACACCACCTGGCGGGGGGCCGCGACGACGTCGCGGTACTCCCGCAACGCCAGGTCCGGGGGGTGCAGCACCTCGGGCGGCGTCCCGCGGTGGTCGGGCTCGGACTCGCGCACCTCGCACCGCGGCCGGAACGGCCCGCCCGGCACCGTCTCGACGACCCGGTGGCGGCTGCCCGCCGCGAGGTACGTCGCCATCTCCGGCTCGTCCAGCTTGGCCCGGGCCCCGACGTCCCGACCGACGGCGAGCAGGTGCCCGGTCTCCACACCCAGCCACTGCGTGGCCCGGGCGAGGGCGTGGTCGTCTCGTGCGGCCGTGGTGGCCCGCGGTCCCGGCGGGCGGCGGGGGCGGGCCTGCTCGACCCGGTGGGCCAGGTCCAGCAGCCGCTCGGCATCGGCGGCCTCCGCGGCACCCGGGACCACCAGGGCACCGCCGTCGCGGAGGTGGAAGACGGTGTCGCGGAACCGGCGTACGCGCTCGCGCACGGGGCCGAGATCCACCACGAGGTCGTACGGCGCGGCCCGGGTCAGGCGCACGTGCCGATCGCTGGCGTCGCCGTCCGCCTCGACCACGACGGGTTCCAGGCCCGGGCGGAGTCGCCCCAGGGCCTCGCTGATCGCCCTTGCCTGCGTGCCCTCGACCAGCAGCGCGACGGCGCCGCCCTGGCGCCGTAGGTGCCGGTCGGCGAGGCGCAGCAGGTCCCGGTCGAGACCGGTGGCGGCGGCCACCCGGGTCGACCGCCGGCCGAGCAGGCGCCTCACAGGTCCGCCAGGACCCGGGCCAGGTGGCGGCCCTCCCGGTCGTGGTCGAAGGTGAACGGGGACTGGAAGTCGTCCTCCTCCGGCTCGGAGGTGATCGCGTCGATGGTGTGACCCCGGACCGAAGCGATGAGGTACTCGTTGCGAGCGTTGTAGCGGCTGGAGCTCAGCGTGATCACCCGCTTGGGGTCCCGGGCGAAGCACAGCTGGAACATCCCGCTGCCGGCGAACCCGGCCACCACCTCGGCAGTCCGGAACATCTCCACCTGGTCGCCGAGGCCGAAGTCCTCGGGGTAGACGACCGCGAAGCCGTGGGCGGCGAAGACCTCCTCCACCTCGTCGGTGTTGCGGCAGGCCCGCTTGCTGAGTCGGCGCGAGCAGAAGATGCGCGGGGAGTGCTCGAGGCCGGTGGCCTCGCGGGCGAGCGTGTCACCGACCCGGTCCCAGGTCTCGGTGATCCGGGGGTGGACGTACTGCGGGTTGGACAGCATCGGGGTGGCCGAGAGCAGGCGCTCGACCCGGACCGGCTCCTCGACGAGCACCACGTCCTCGGGAACGATGCCGCCGGCGCGGAGGATGTCGTACTCGTAGGGCTGGACCTCGCGGCGCCGGTTGGTCCCGAGCAGCACCCGGGCGTCGGGGTGGCGCTCCTTGACCTGGGGCCAGGCCCACATCCGCGAGAGCGTCTCGGTCATCAGGTGCCCGAAGTGGCCCCGCACCTCGTTGTCGAGGTGGAACCACGGGCCGGCCAGCTCCCGGAGTCCCGGGTGGTCGAGCCTGTCGAGACCACGCACCCGCGCGAAGCGCGGCGCCACCTCCTCGGTGAACCGGTTCAACAACCGCCGTCGCTCGTTGTGCCGGTAGGTGTCGGGCATCAGCAGCCGCTCGTCGGAGACCACCTGGCCCGGAGTGACGACGACGTCGCGGTACTCGCGCAGCGACATGGCGGGCGGGTGGTAGGCGTCGGGCGTGTTCGGGCCCCGCTCCCCCGAGCTCTCGCGGAGCACGCAGCGGGAGCGGAACGGTTCGGCGGGGAGCAGCTCGACCAGGCGGTGGCGCGGGTCCGGGTGCTGGTCCAGCCAGAGGTTCATCTCCGGCTCGTCGAGCTTCGCCAGCACGCCGACGGAGCGGCTGACGAGGACCAGGTGCCGCCCGGCGGCGTACGCCGGCTCGGTGGCCGCGGCGAGGGCGCCGGCGTCGCGCTCGGGCAGCGGCGCGCTCGGCCCCGGTGGCGCCTGCCGGGCCTTCGCCACCCGCTCCAGCAGGCCGGCGAGCCCCTTCCCGCCCTCCCCGTCGGGGTCGAGGGCCCCGGCGGCGTCGACGACCACGAGCGCACCCCCGCGACGGAGCTGGTGCACCAGGTCGTGGACCCGGCGCGGCCGCCCCTGCGGCGGCATCGCGTCCACGACCACGTCGTACGGCGCGTGGATCGTGAGGGTGACGTGCCGTTGCGCGGGCGCGGTGTCCGCGTCGAGCGCCGTCACGGTCGCCCCGGTCAGGCGGTCCCGGGCTGCGGCGGCGAGCGGACTGCCCTGCGGTGCCAGGACGGCGACACGCGCGGTGGGACCGGCGGCGTGCTGCGCGAGCAGCTCCAGCAGCTCCGGGTCCACCGCGGCGGGCGCGGCGACGGGCTGCTGGGCCCTCGCAGCCGTGCGGCCGATCGCGGCGCGGGCGGCCCGCACGACCCGACCGAGGGGGTTGGTCACGCTCACCGGCCTCCTTCCCTCACGAGGGTGTCGACCACTCGGGCGCTGGCCCGCCCGTCCTCGGGGCCAAGGTATTCCCGCCGGAACCGCTCGGCGTCCGTGGCCTCCCCGGACCCGGTGCGGACCACGGCCGCGACCAGCGCCGGCAGGGAGTCGACCCGCTCCCCGGGCAGGGGTACGTCGGGGTCGTCGGCCGTGAGCGGGCGGACCAGGGGCGTGCCGGCCGCAGCGTGGTCAACGGCCTCGGCCAGGTCGCCGGTCACCGCGACGTCGGCGGCGAGGTGCAGCTCGGATCGGACCGGGTAGTCGCGGACGTCGAGGTAGCCCGGACCCGGCTCGCCGTCGGCGAGCACGAGGTACCCGGGTCCGAGGCGGCGGGCCAGGTCCGGGCCGTCCGGCGCCCCGGACCAGCTCCCCGGGGCGAGGTGGACGACGACGTCGTCCTCGTCGGCGCCCAGGTCGGCGCGGACCCGCTGGCGCAAGGCACCGGGGTCGGGGGCACCCAGCAGGTCGTTGCGGGGACTGCCGACGTCGAGCAGGTCCCAGTCCGGGCGTCGTGAGCGCAGCCACCGCACCAGGAGCGGCGAGGGGGCGAGCACGTGGTCCCACGGAGTGGGGTCGTGGCCGGGTCCGACGTCGTCGAGCATGCCCGGGTGCCCGCTCCACACCCGCAGCAGGACCTGGTCGGGCGACGGCGCGAAGAAGGCGGGCATCACGGAGTCGGAGACGACGTACCGGGCGCGGGCGAGGGTGTCGTACCAGGCGTGGCTGTTGACCACGACGGGCTCCGCGCCTTCGGGCAGGAGTACGGCGTGGTCCTCGACCGCCCAGCGCACCCGGACGTCGGTACGCCGCCGCAGCTCGTGGTGGAGGGCCCGGGCGTCGCCGTCGGCGGTGTGCCCGGCCCCGGCGCGGAGGAGGACGATCTCCTCGAGCTGCTCCTGCACGCGGAACCGGGCGCGCAGGTGGCGTTGAGCACGAGCCCCGCGGGCGTCGCCGATCGGGGGGAGGAGCACCAGCCGCAGGTGGTCGCGGAGGCCGCGCACCAGCCGGCCCTGGTGGCGCGGGGTCGCCACCGGCTGCGGCAGGGAGGTGGCCAGCGCCTCCGAGGCCAGCAGCGGCAGCCGGGTCCCCTGCCCGTCCGCGGTCACCACGACGCCGAGCTCGTGGTGGCCGACCGGGAACGGGCGCGGGCCGAACCGGAAGCACGGGGTATCGAGGCGACCGCGGACGGTGAACCGGCCGTCGGAGCATGGCACCGACGGGTCGACGGCAGCCCGGTCGTCGTCCCCGACCGACAACCGCACCCGGGTCTCTGGGGGGCCGAGGACCCGTCCGTGGACCGTGATCGCGCCCTCGGCCTCGATCTCGACCCGGTCGGCCACCGCGGCCAGCGACCACTCGCGCAGCAGGAGTTCTCCGTCGGGGGTGGGCACCGGCGCGACCCGGCTCCCGGCTGCCGGGAGCGGGGACGGCCAGGGGGCCTCGAGCGGGACTGCCCCGCCGGGCCCGGCCAGGGAGATCTGCCAGTCCCGGGACCGCCCGGGCGAGAGATCCCCGGCCGGGGGCAGGTCGAGGCGGAAGGCCCCGTCTGGCTCGACCGGCGCGGCGTGGTCCGCCGCTGGTTCCCCACCGGTGGCGACCAGGCGGGTGCCCGCCGCCGGGGGGTCGGCCAGGCGTCCGTGGAGCCGGCGGTCCTCGGTGGTCACGTCGGCGAGGCAGGCGCCGGCCGCCCGGGCACGCAGCAGCAGGGGCGTGCCCGGTCGCCAGTGGGCCGCGAGCGTGGTGCCGCCCGCGTGGGCGAAGAGCGGGGACCCGGGCGAGCCGGCCCGGCGTACGACGGTGACGGGCGCCTCGATGGCCCCGTCGCCGGCGTGCAGCCGCAGCACCACCTCCCACTCCTCGCCGTCGTCGGACCGGCGGGCCAGGTCGGTGAGGGGCACCTCCGCGGAGAACGCACCGGTGGCCGCGTCCACGCCGGCACGCTGGGAGGGCTGGGCGGTGACGGGGTGGACGTCGCGGCGCGCCGGGTGCACCACCTCGTCCCCCGACCGGCGGCTGCGGAGCACGAAGGTGACATCCGTTCCCCACCCGGTCTGGTCGATCCCGTCCAGGTGTGCCCAGCCGGCGATCCGGACGGCGGGGCCGTCGGGACCCTCGACGCGGTGCAGCTGCTCGATCGCGTGGGCGACCTGCCACTGCGACCGGTGGAGCAGGAAGAGGGAGCGGTCCAGCCCGGGGTCCCCGAGGAGGGGGAGGTCCACGAGGACGCCGTCGGGCTCGGGCCGGGTCGGCCACCGGTCCAGGTGCAGGCCGCCGCGGTCGACGAAGGTGCGCACGTCCTCCCGCCGGTCGGCCATCGTCAGCGCCACCAGCACCCGGCGGGGCGGCGGGGCCGCCTCCCACACGCTCTCGGGCGCCTCGGCGGCGTACTGGACGACCGCCTCCCGGAGCTCGGCCCAGTAGGTGTCGTCGGCGATGCCCTCGCTGCCGAGGTACCACCCGAAGTGGGCGTCGAAGAGGGTCTGCAGCCAGGCGTGGTGCAGCGTGGCGGGCAGCTCCACGGCGATCGCCTCCCGGGTGAGTCGCCAGGCCTCGAGCCGGGCCCGGAGGTCGGCGAGGGTCGCGGACTGCTGGCTGATCGAGCTCTGGTCCTCCCGGGCGCGGTAGTGGTAGACGACCTCTGGCAGCACGTCGACGGACCGGGCGCGGGCCAGCAGCTGGGTGATGATCGGCTGGTCCTCGTAGGCCACGCCCTCCCGGAACCACAGGCCCTGCTGCACGAAGAAGTCGCGGCGGAAGAGCTTGTTCCAGGTGTAGAAGTTGCGCAGCAGGGCCGGGAACGCCTCCGCGGTGGTTCCGGTACGCCGTCGTGCGTGCACGTCGCGGACCCAGGGCGAGGTCCAGCTCCGGGTCCGGTCGAAGCGCTCGACCGCTCCGACCGCGATGTCGGAGCCGGACCCGGCCAGGCTGTCGGTGAGCACGCGCAGGGCCCGGGGCGCGAGCCGGTCGTCGGAGTCGACGAAGGTGAGGTAGCGCCCGCGGGCTTCCTGGACGCCGGTGTTGCGGGCCGCCCCGAGTCCCCCGTTGGGGCGGGTCAGGAGCCGGAAGCGGGGATCGGCGCGCACGAACTCCTCCGCGATCGCGCGCGACCCGTCCCGGGAGCCGTCGTCGACCAGCAGCACCTCCATGTCGTCGAGGTCCTGGGCCGCGACGCTGGCCAGGCACTCGCGGATGTAGTCCTCGACGCCGTAGAAGGGCACCACGACCGAGACCAGGGGTGCGTCCTCGCTGCGGAACCCGCGGTCACGACGGAGGCGGTCCCGGAGCCGGCGTACCGGGCTCAGGAGGTGGGCGGCGGCCTTCACGCGGGAGATGCTCTCATGTGGTCCACCACCT
>CAZRKV010000081.1:0-10700 GCA_964600305.1 uncultured Nocardioides sp.
TGGGCTTCGTCGTCGGTGTCGGTTCGCCCATGGGGGAGCGGATCACCCCCGACGAGTTCGCCGACCACTGCTTCGGCGCGGTGATCTTCAACGACTGGTCCGCGCGCGACATCCAGGCGTGGGAGTACGTGCCGCTCGGCCCCTTCCTCGGCAAGTCGTTCGCCACCTCGGTCTCGCTGTGGGTGACCCCCCTGGCGGCGCTGGACGCGGCCTGGGTGGACCTGCCGGGCCAGGAGCCCGAGCCCCTCGACTACCTGCGGCTCGACGGCCCGGGGGGCCTGGACATCTCGATCGAGGTGGAGCTCAACGGGGAGGTGGTCGCCCGCCCGCCGTACTCGTCGATGTACTGGTCCCCGGCCCAGATGCTGGCCCACCTGACCGTCAACGGCGCCTCGCTGCGCACCGGCGACCTCTTCGCCTCCGGCACGGTGTCGGGGCCGCAGCGCGACCAGCGCGGCTCCTTCCTCGAGCTCAGCTGGGGCTGGCAGGAGCCCTTCGCCGCCGGCGGGGAGGAGCGCACCTCGCTGCAGGACGGCGACGAGGTGGTCCTGCGCTACACCGCGCCGGGCACGGCCGGGGGCCGGATCGCCCTCGGCGAGGTGGCCGGCACGGTGCTGCCGGCCACCTGAGGCCTCACGCCAGGGACAGGAAGAGCTTCTCCATCTTCTTCACGTCCAGGCTGTCGGTGGTGTCACCCTCGACGATGCACTGCTGGAGACCGGTGGCCACGATCGCGAAGCCGGCCCGGTCCAGGGCACGGGAGACGGCGGCGAGCTGGGTGACGACGTCCTCGCACTCCCGCCCCTCCTCGAGCATGCGCAGCACCCCGGCCAACTGGCCCTGGGCACGCTTGATCCGGTTGATCACCGGCACCATCGACTCCGGCTCGAGCTCCATCATTCCTCCTGGCTCCGGGCCCCGCCCAGCGCGTCGAGCGCGGCCGCGAGGCGGGGACGGGCGTCCTCGGCCACCTCGGCCAGCGCTTGGTTGTCACTTACAGACATCATGGCGCGGGGGTCCAACGCCTCGACCACGGTGGTCTGCTCGTCCACGGAGCGGACGACGACGTTGCAGGGCAACAGCGCCGCCACGGACGGCTCCGTCTCGATGGCCCGGTGCGCCAGCTGCGGACGGCAGGCACCGAGGATCACCTGCGGCGCCACGTCGACGTCGAGCTTGGTCTTCAACGTCGCAGCGATGTCGATCTCGGTGAGCACGCCGAAACCCTGGTCGGCCAGGGCGTCGCGCACGGCGGCCACGGTGTCGTCGTACCCGCGCTCGATCGTGGTGGTCATGGTGTAGTCCGCCATCAGGCGCTCCTCTCCTCTGCTGCCGCGGCACGCGCGGCCTCCACGTCCAGCTCACGCAGCTGTCCGATCAGGTCCTCCAGCGCCGCACCCGGCAGGGCGCCGGGCTGGGAGAAGACCAGGGTCTGGTCCTTGAAGGCCATGAGCGTCGGGATCGAGGTGATCTGCGCGGCTCCGGCCAGCTCCTGCTGCGCCTCGGTGTCGACCTTGCCGAAGACGATGTCCGAGTGCTCCTCGGCCGCGCGCTCGAAGACCGGCGCGAACTGCCGGCACGGGCCGCACCAGGCCGCCCAGAAGTCCACGAGCACGATCTGGTTCTCCTGCACCGCTTGGTCGAAGTTGTCCTTGGTCAGTTCCACGGTCCCCATCAAGGGCCTCCTTAACACGATTGGGTCATTCCCCGCAGGGTGTTAGAGTCCAACGTGACATACCCCCGTGGGTATTCCAACCTGTTTCCGGAGGAGGACGAACGTGCGCGAGACCGACATCGAGACCACCGCGGCCGCCCGCGAGGAGGGCGCCGTCGTGGTCGACGTCAGGGAGCCCTCCGAGTATCGCGAGGGCCACGTCCCCGGAGCCCTGTCGATCCCCATGGGCCAGCTGCCCGGCCGCGTCGGCGAGATCGACCGGGACAAGCCGGTGCATGTGATCTGCGCGTCGGGGAACCGCTCCCAAGCCATGGCCGACCTGCTCGAGCACCAGGGGTTCCACGCCTGGTCCGTCGCCGGCGGCACCAAGGCCTGGGCGCGGTCCGGCCGCCCCCTTGAAACCGGAGACCCGACCCGGAGGTGACGTCCATGTCAGAGACCCGCACCGAGGCCCAGATCCACGTCCACACCATCGAGACCCCCGCCCTGGGCGACCGCAGCTACGTCGTCCACGACGACGAGGTGGCGCTCGTCATCGACCCGCAGCGCGACATCGACCGGGTCGAGTCCATCCTCGAGGAGCACGGGGTCCGGCTGACTCACGTCTTCGAGACCCACATCCACAACGACTACGTCACCGGGGGCCTGGCCCTCGCCGAGCGCCACGGCGCCGCGTACCTGGTCAACGGCGAGGACGAGGTCGACTTCGACCGGACGCCCGTGACCGGCGGCGACGTGGTGGAGGTCGGCGACCGGATCCGGCTGCAGGCGATCGCCACGCCGGGCCACACCTTCACCCACCTGTCCTACGCACTGGTCGACGCCCGCGCGGGCGAGGCGCCCACGGCCGTGTTCACCGGCGGCTCGCTGCTCTACGGGGCGACCGGCCGCCCGGACCTGCTCGGCCCCGAGCACACCGAGACGCTGACCCGGCACCAGCACGGCTCGGCACACCTGCTGGCCGAGCGGCTCCCCGACGAGACCGACATCTACCCCACGCACGGCTTCGGCTCGTTCTGCGCCGCCACGCAGAGCGACGCGACCCGGTCGACCATCGGCGAGGAGCGCTCCGGCAACCCCGCCCTGAACCAGGACGAGGAGACCTACGTCCGCGAGCTGCTCGAGGGCCTGGGCGACTGGCCGGCGTACTACGTCCACATGCAGCCGCGGAACGTCGACGGCCCCAGCGCCCCCGACCTCAGCCCGCCGCAGCTCGCCGACGCCGACGAGCTCGGCCGGCGGATCTCCCGGGGTGAATGGGTCGTGGACCTGCGCAACCGCACCGCCTTCGCGGCCGGCCACGTGCCCGGCACCCTGAACTTCGGCCTGGACGGCCAGTTCTCCACCTACGTGGGCTGGCTGATCAGCTGGGGCGCCCCGCTCACCCTGCTCGGTGAGTCCGCCGAGGAGGTGGCCGAGGCCCAGCGCGAGCTGGTGCGCATCGGCATCGACCGGCCGGCCGGCCACAACACGGGCGGTCCCGAGGACTGGACCACCGGCCGACTCGGGTCGTTCCCGACCGCCTCCTTCGAGGACCTGGCCAAGGTGCGCCACCACCGTCCGGTGACCGTGCTCGACGTGCGCCGCTCGGAGGAGTACGACGAGCAGCGGATCGAGGGCGCGGTCAACGTCCCGATCCACGAGGTGCCCCAGCGCCTGGCCGACGTCCCCGAGGGTGAGGTCTGGGTCCACTGCGGCTCGGGCTACCGCGCCTCGATCGCGGCCTCCTTCCTGGCGGCCGCCGGGCGGGACCTGGTCCTGATCGACGACATGTTCGACAACGCCGGCGCCGCCGGCCTGCCCATGGAGGACTCCTGATGTGCCGACCGGTCGCCTGCAAGACCTGCGGGAAGACGACCTGGGCGGGGTGCGGCATGCACGTCGACCAGGTCCTCGCCGGCGTCCCGCAGTCCCAGCGCTGCGAGGGCCACGCCGACGAGCCACGCACCGGGTTCCTGGCAAAGATCTTCGGCCGCGGGTGAGACCCGCCACGGACGGCTCCCGAGAGGGGAGGTTAGGCTTGCCTGAGTCCCTCGTCCCCGAAGGGTCCCTCGTCCCCGAAGGAGCCGTTCGTGCGCCGTACCGCCCTGGCCACCGCCATCACCGCCGGATCCCTCCTGCTGAGCGCCTGCGGGGTGTTCGGCGGCGACGAGCCGGCTGACATCCAGGTCTACTCCGCACGGCACTACGACCTGGAGGAGGCGTTCGAGGGCTTCACCGAGGACACCGGGCTGAGCGTCGAGTTCCTCTTCGGCGACGACGCCGAGCTGCTCGAGCGGCTCAAGACCGAGGGCGAGCAGAGCCCCGCCGACATCTTCATGACCGTCGACGCCGGGAACCTCTGGAACGCCGCGGAGCAGGACCAGCTCGCCCCCGTCGAGTCCGCGGAGCTGACCGAGGCGGTGCCCGAGGACCTCCGCGACCCGCAGGGACGCTGGTTCGGCCTCGCGATGCGGGCCCGCACGCTCATGTACAACCCCGACAACGTCGACCCCTCGGAGTTCGACGCGGAGGACAGCTACGCCGGTCTGGGCGACGCGAAGTGGGACGGCCGGCTCTGCATGCGCGACGAGACCGCGTCGTACACCCAGTCCCTGGTCGCCAGCCTGATCGACCTGCACGGGCGCGAGCGGGCCCTGGCGATCGTGGAGAGCTGGGTGGACAACGACGTCGAGGTGATGAGCAATGACATCGAGCTGCTCGACGCGATCGACGCCGGCGCCTGCGACGTGGGCATCACCAACCACTACTACCTCGCCCGCAAGCTCACGGAGGACCCCGAGTTCAACGTCGAGCCGTACTGGGCCAGCCAGGAGGGCGCCGGCACCCACGTGAACATCTCCGGCGCCGGTGTGACCCGGTCCGCGGACGCCCCCGAGGAGGCCCAGCGGCTGCTGGAGTGGCTGGCCACCGAGGGGCAGAGCGACTTCGTCGACGACAACCACGAGCTCCCGGTCAACCCCGAGGTGCGGCCCGCGGAGCTGGTCCGCGGCTTCGGGGACTTCGAACGGATGCCGGTCGACGCCGCCGCCTACGGGTCGCTGAACGCCGATGCCGTGGAGGTGCTCGCGGAGGCCGGGTACGAATGAGCCCCCCGTGAGCGGCACGGCCGTCCCGCGCGAGCTGGCCCCCGTCCGGGCCCGCCGCGTACGGCGCTTCGCCGGCGAGGGGCGGCGGGCGTGGTCGCTCGTCGTCGTCCTCGTGGCGGCGCTGGTCTCGCTGCCGGTCGTGGCGGTGGTCGTCGACGGCCTGCTCTCGGCCAGCGCCCCCTCGCTCCCCCGGGGCGTGGGGCAGATGGTGCTCACCACCCTCGGGCTGATGGTCGGGGTAGGGGCCGGGACACTGCTGGTCGGCGGTGGCACGGCGTGGCTGGTGACGGCGTACCGCTTCCCGCTGCGAGGGCTGCTGTCCTGGGCGCTGGTGCTCCCCCTGGCGATGCCGGCCTACGTGCTGGGCTTCGTCTACCTCTCCACCTTCGACGTGGCCGGGCCCGTCCAGTCCGGCCTGCGGTCGCTCCTGGGCGGGGACGTGTGGTTTCCCCAGGTGCGCACGCTCACCGGGGCGGTCATCGTGATGACGCTGACCCTCTACCCCTACGTGTACCTGATGGCGCGGGCGGCGCTGGTGGAGCAGTCCGCCGCGCCGTACGACGCCGCCCGCACCCTCGGCGCGGGCCGGGGGCGCGCGTTCCGGCAGGTGCTGCTGCCGCTGTCACGCCCGGCGCTGGCCGCCGGGCTGGCCCTGGTGATGATGGAGACCCTGACCGACTTCGCCACCGTGCAGTACTTCAACGTGCGCACGGTCTCGGTGGGCGTCTACCTGGTCTGGAAGGGCAGCTACGATCTGCACACCGCCACCCAGCTGGCCGTGCTGGTGCTGCTGTTCGCGGTCGCGGTGCTCGCCGGCGAGCGGCTGCTCCGGGGCCGGGCCCGCTACCACCAGCGCGGCGGCCGCGGGGTGGGGCTGCGCCCCCGGCAGCTGTCCGGGTGGCGGGCGGTGCTGGCCACGACGGCGGGCGGCGGCGTGCTCGCGCTCGCCTTCGTGCTGCCGGTGATCCGGCTGGCCACCTGGGCCGTCGCCGACCTCCGCGCCGGCGGGGGGCTCGACCCGCGGTTCCTCGACCACCTCGGCAACACGGTCACCGTCGCCGGCATCGTCGCCGTGGTCTGCGTCCTCGTCGCCGTGGGCATCGGCCACGCGCTGCGGCTGGGCGGGGGCCGCTGGGTGCGCGCGGCGGCCCAGCTGACCACCTTCGGGTACGCCGTCCCCGGGGCGGTGGTCGGGATCGGCGTCCTGCTCACCGTCGCCGGGCTGAACCGCGTCCTCACCGCGCTCGGCGTCGAGGGGGGGACCGGGCTGCTGGTGACCGGCTCGGTGGCGGGGGTGCTCTTCGCCTACGTGGTCCGCTTCATCGCGCCGGCCCACCAGGCGGTGGACGCCAGCTTCGCCCAGGTCGCGCCCGCGATGACGCTGTCCGCCCTCTCCCTGGGCGCCTCGCCGCGGCGGGTGCTGGGCCGCGTCCACCTGCCCCTGGTGCGCCCCGGTGTGGTGGTGGCGCTGGTGCTGGTCCTGATCGACGCGATCAAGGAGCTGCCCCTGGTGCTGCTGCTGCGACCGTTCGGCTTCACTACCGTGTCGGTGTGGGTCTACCAGCTGGCGACGGAGAACTTCTGGGCCCGGGCGGCCCTTCCGGCGCTGCTGATCGTGCTCGTGGCGATCGTCCCGGTGGCCGTGCTGCTGCGCCAGGGCCGCAGCCCCGACAGCGGGAGGAGGGACCGGTGACCGACGCGGTCCGGATCACCGACGTCGACAAGTCCTACGGGCGCGTCTCCGCGGCCCGCTCGCTCTCGCTGGCCGTGGCGCCCGGCGAGGTCGTGACCGTGGTCGGCCCGAGCGGCTGCGGCAAGTCCACCCTGCTGCGCCTGGTCGCGGGTCTGGAGCGGCCCGACAGCGGGCGGATCGAGATCGCCGGCCGGGTCGTCTCCGGGGAGGGCCACTGGCAGCACCCCGAGCACCGACGCGTGGGCCTGGTGTTCCAGGACCACGCCCTCTTCCCGCACCTCGACGTGGCCGACAACGTCGGCTTCGGCCTCGAGGCCCTCTCGCGGGCGGCGCGCCGGGACCGGGTCGCCGAGGTGCTGGGGATCGTGCACCTGGGCCACCTCGCCGGTCGCTACCCCCACGAGCTCTCCGGCGGCGAGCAGCAGCGGGTCGCCCTGGCCCGGGCGCTGGCCCCCCGGCCGGCGGTCGTGCTGCTGGACGAGCCGTTCTCCAGCCTGGACGAGAGCCTCCGGGCACGGGTGCGCGCCGAGACGATGCAGGTGCTGCGGGCCACCGGCACCACCGCCATCCTGGTCACCCACGACCAGACCGAGGCGCTGTCCGTGGCCGACCGGGTGCTGGTGATGCGTGAGGGCACCATCGAGCAGTCGGGGCCCCCGCCGGAGGTGTTCGAGCGCCCCCGCACCCGTTTCGTGGCCTCGTTCATGGGCGACGCGGACTTCCTCCCCACCCGGGTCACCGACGGCGTGGCCACCTGCGAGCTCGGGGTGCTGGACCGCTCCTGCGACCGGCCCGACGGCCCCGCCGACGCGGTGCTGCGGCCGCACGAGGTCTCCCTCGTCCCCGACCCCGACGGGGAGGCGACCGTGGTGGCGGTGGAGTACCACGGGGCCTTCGTGCTCCACACCGTGGCGCTCCCCTCGGGCCGCCGGTTGCGCTCGTGGCAGCCGCACTCGGTACGGCACCCGCTCGGCACGCGCGTCCACCCCGGGCTCGTGGACGACGTGGCGCCGGTCCTGCTGGACGCCGTGGAGCCGCAGGAGGCCGTCAGTGGGCGGCAGGCACGGGCCGCAGCCGGCGGACCGCCGCCGTCGTCGCGCTGACCGTCCGCTCGAGCAGCAGGCCCGCCGCCAGGGAGAGGGCCACCGCCGCGAGCGGGTAGTCGTCCTCCAGGTGGGGGTAGACCTGCCAGTGGCAGAGGTAGATGTAGAGGCTGGCACCCGCGAGCGCGGCGAGCGGGCGGACCGCGAACGCCGGCACCCGCACCTGGCGCACCCAGGTGAGCGCGAGGACCCCGAGGACGACGAAGGCCTCGCGGGCGGGGTCGTCGAAGAAGCCCGGGACGGTGAGCACCACGAGGGCCGAGGCGAGCAACCGCTGCCGGGTGGTCCCGGCCCGGGCGATCGCCCAGCCGAGCGCGAAGAGCCAGAGCAGGACGTGGGCCCGGTGGATCTCGTCGCCCCCGCGCAGCGAGACCAGGTCGTAGCGGAAGACCAGGCCGGCCACCGCCAGCGCGAACGGCACCCAGAAGGGGTGCGCCCGCTCGAGCCGGTGCAGCCGGGGCACGCTGACCAGCGCCGCGGTGAGCAGCAGCAGGGCGACCAGCACCTCGAGGAACCAGTAGTGCCAGGCCGGCTCGGACCACTCCGGGGGCCCGACGGCGCCGTTGAGCAGGAGCACGGTGCGCCACGGGTAGTCCCCCGTCAGCACGGTGACCAGCCCGATCCACGCGACGGCGGGTACGGCGATCCGTGCGGCGCCGGTGAGCAGGCTCCGCACCCGGTCCCGGCGGTCGGGCGAGGCCAGGGCGAACCGGCCCACGTTGAAGCCGGAGACGGCCAGCAACACGTGCGCCCCGCCGAGGAGGACGAAGAGGTTGCCGTGGCTGCCCACGATGGCGAGGATCGCCAGCGCGCGGAGGACCACCCCGGTCTCGACCGTCCGCCAGCGTCGCCCTGCCCGGGGCGGGGCCGGCTGGCCCGACCGGCTCGGCTCGACCGCCTCGGTCGGCGCGTCACCAGCTCCCGGGGCGGCCGGCACCAGGTCGCGCACCGGCGCGAGGTGCCAGTCCGCCGGCAACCGACCCAGGAGCTGCTCCAGGCGTACCGAGAGCTCGACGTAGGTCAACGAGTCGCCGCCCAGGGCGACGAAAGAGTCGTCGTCGGTGACGCCCTCGCGGCGCAGCAGGTCGGCGTACAGGGCCCGGACGTCGGCGCGCGAGGCGGCGCGGGGGTCGCGGGGCGCGCCGCTGCAGGCGCAGCCGGCCCGGGTGCAGGCGCACGGACGCGGGGAGGCTTCGCGGGCCAGCCTGGCAACGGCCGCGTGGTCGGGCTTGCCGCTGGCCAGTCGCGGCAGCTCGTCGAGCACCAGCACCCGCACCGCCGTCGCCGGGAGCCCGAGGCGGTCCCCGGCGACCCGTTCGACGGTGGCGACGGGATCCGGGACCCGGTCCGGGACCTGGCCCGGGTCCGCGACGGCCACCGCGAGGAGGCCGTCGGCGTCGGCGCACCGCGCCGCGACGCCCGCCCCGGCCAGCAGCTGCTCGGCCCGGTCGAGGTCGACCCGCAGCCCCAGCACCTTCGCGAACCGGCTGCGGCGACCCACCACCTCGAGCAGGCCGTGCCCGTCGTACCGGGCGAGGTCGCCGGTGCGCAGCTCGTGGACGGTGCGCCCGCGCGCGAGGTCGGCCGGCGTCCGGGCGTAGCCGAGCATCACGTTCTCGCCGCGGTAGACCAGCTCGCCGACGCCCTCCTCGGCCCCCGCGACGGGGTCGAGGCGGACGGAGCCCCCGGGGACCGGGACCCCGATCGCCCCGGGACGCTCGACCGCGAGGTCCGGTGGGAGGTAGGTCATGCGCGCGGTCGCCTCGGTCTGGCCGTACATGACGAACAGGTCGAAGCCCCGCCGCTGGCCGAGCTCGGCGTAGCGGCGGACCTGGTCCGGGTCCATCCGGCCACCGGCCTGGGTGAGGTAGCGCAGGCTCGGCAGCTCCATCCGGTCGAAGCCGACCCGGTCCAGCAGGTCGAAGGTGTGCGGCACCCCCGCGAGCGTGGTGGCTCCGGCGGTGCGGAAGTCCTCCCAGAAGCAGGGGTCGACCACCGAGCGGTCGGTGAGCAGCACCGCCGCCCCCGTCAACAGGTGGCTGTTGAGCACCGACAGGCCGTAGCAGTAGTGCAGCGGGAGGCTGGTCGGTGCCACGTCGCTGCCGCGGACCTGCAGGTACGTCGCGATCTGCTCGGCGTTGGTCTGCAGGTTGGACCGGCTCAGGCGCACCAGCTTGGGCGATCCGGTGGTGCCGGACGTCGACAGCAGCAGGGCCAGGTCGGGGTGCAGGTCGTGGCCGGTGCCCGCGCGCCGCTCGTGCAGTCCGCCGTCGAGGACCACGTCGGGGTCGTACGCCGCCACCAGGCCCTCGCGGCCCGGTCCGTCCTCGGGGCCCAGCAGCACCGGGTGCCGCCCCGCCAGCGCGGCGAGGTAGGACACGACCGTGTCCACGTCGTTGCGCGCCGGGACCAGCACCAGCCGGCGGGTGGCCCCCAGGCGCTCCGCCAGGGCCGCGACCCGGGCCGCGAGGTCGGCGTACGTCACCGACCCCGACGCCGTGAGCAGCGCCGGCCGGTCCCCGAAGGAGCCCAGGGCCGCCACGAAGTCCCCGGACGGATCCGTCCGGGGCGACAGGGGCAGCAGGCTCGACACCCCTGCACGATAACTTAGGCAAGCCTTGCCTGCGAACCCCCATTCTGCCGAGTCGGCCCCACGGCCCCGCCGACTCGGCCCCACGGCACCGCCGACTCGGCCCCACGGACCGTGGTGTCGAGCGCGGGACGGGTGGGTACGGCAGGGGCAGCCTCATGTTGAAAGGAGTGCTCCATGCCCGCCGACATCGTCAGCGACGAGCTCTGGGACGAGTTCCACCGGGTGGTGAACATGACCTCGCGTGAGCTCGACGAGTGGCTGCGCGTCGAGTCCGCCGCGGAGGTCACCGAGGAGGTTCCCGACCACGCCGGGACGTCCCTGGGACGACGGGTGCTCGGGGTCCTGACCAAGCGGCGTACCGACCTGAACCAGGACGACGTCGCGGCCATGGAGAAGGTCGTCCGCATCGTGCACGAGCAGCGGCGCGACGATCTCGAGCCGGTCGCCGGGGACGACCACTGGCGCCGGCGCCTGATGGACATCGGCCACGACCCGCTGCAGCCGCCGCGAGAGTAGCCCGGCCCGCAGGGCCGACTCGGCGGTGCCG
>CAZRKV010000082.1:0-10693 GCA_964600305.1 uncultured Nocardioides sp.
CTGCTGTTTGGCGTCGACCCCGACGACGTGCACGGGTAGCCCGCGACGGGCGAGGTGCCGGTGGGCGGCGAAGGTCAGGTAGGCGTTGCCGCACCCGAGGTCGACGACCCGCAGCGGGTCCCCGGGGGTCGGCCGCCGCAGGTGGCCGCCGGCCAGGGCGTCGGAGACGGCCGCGTCGAGCTGGCGCAGGAACTCCTCGACCTGGCGGTACTTCGCCCGCCGCGACGGCTTCACCCGCCCCCGCGCGTCGGCGATGCCCAGGGCCCGCAGCACGGGGTCGTCCTCGGCCAGCAGCCGCGCCTTGTCCCGGTCGTGGGCACGGTCCGGGGCGACCTCCTCGGCGCGCGCCCGGGTGTGCACGGTCCCCTCCCCCCGCTTGGTGACCCGCACCTGGTGGGTCCGGTCGGTGGTCTCGACGTTCCAGTTGGCGAAGGGCTGGTCGAGCAGCTCGTCGACCGCGGCCCGGGCCGGGTCCCCGAGCGCGTGGTTGGAGGTGTGCGCCTGCGTGCCGTCGTACGCCGTGAGCTGGAGGTGGCGCCCGCCCCGGAGGTCGACGTACCGCAGCTCCACGCGCTTCCAGCGGGCCCGCTCCCGGTGCCCGCGGCGCACGCCGGAGGCGACGGCCCGCACCAGCGCGTCGTCGTCGAGCACCAGCCCGCGGACCTGCGCGAGCACCTGGGAGAGGGGTTCTGGCATCACACGATCGCGGCGATGACGACGATGAGGATCAGGCCGGCCAGGGCCACGGGGATCACCAACCGGCGGTGGCGAGGATTCACTCCCCCAGTGTAGGGAGCCCGATCGTGGCACTGGCGGGGCACGGGTCGTGGCATGATCAGCCACGGGCGGTGCAGATGACCGAGGACGACGCACTCCGGTTGGCCCGCGCAGCGTTCGCCCGCAGGGACTGGGCGATGGCTCGCGAGCACTTCCGTGCTGCCCCGGCACTCTCGACCCAGGACCAGGCCGACCTCGCGACGGCGTGCTGGTGGCTCGGCCTGGTCGAGGAGAGCATCCGTGCCCACGTCGAGGTGCACCGCCGCAGCCAGGCCGACGGGTCCCGGGCGCGGGCCGCCCTGGCGGCCCTGCTGGCGGCGTACTGCGAGCAGCTCCGGGGGCACCACGATGCCGGGGCCGGCTGGCTGGCCCGGGCCCGCCGGCTCTTCGACGAGGTGCCGGGTGCGCCGGAGCGGGGGTACCTGCTCGCCGTGGACGTCGAGATGGCCATCGCCGGGGGCCAGTTCGACCTCGCCGAGGAGCTGGCCGGCCAGGTGCTCGAGCTCGGCGAGCAGTACGACGACCCGACCCTGCAGGCCCACGGGTGCTTCGCCACCGGGGAGCTGACCCTGCGACGCGGACGGGTGGTCGAGGCCAAGCGCTGGCTGGACGAGGCGATGCTGCCGGTGCAGGCCGACACGATGGTGCCGGAGTGGACGGGGAACCTGTACTGCCGGATGATCCAGCTCTGCCACGAGCTGGCCGACCTCCCGCGCGCCCACCGGTGGACCACGCTCACCGAGGAGTGGTGCCGCGGGTACGCCCCCGCCGTGGTGTTCACCGGCATCTGCCGGGTGCACCGGGTGCAGCTGTGGCAGGCGCACGGCGAGTGGTCGCGTGCGGAGCAGGAGGCCCGACGCGCCGCGGACGACCTGGTCGACCTCGACGTCCTGGTGGCGGCCGAGGCCCACTACCGGCTGGGCGAGGTGCACCGCCTCCGCGGGGACCTGACCGCCGCCGAGGCGGCGTACCGCCGTGCGCACGAGATGGGCCGCGACCCGCTGCCCGGCCTCGCCCTGCTCCACCTGTGCCGCGGCCACGGGCAGGTCGCGGCCTCGATCCTCGACGCCGCCCTGGCCGCGGAGCGCACGCCGTGGCGACGGGCGCCGCTGCTCGCCGCCCGCGCAGAGGCGGCGCTCGAGTCCGGGGCGACGGACCGGGCGGCCGCGTGCGTCGAGGAGCTCGGTCGGGTCGCGGAGCAGCACTCCAGCCCGGGATGGTTGGCCGAGACCTGCCGCTGGCGCGGTGCCGTCCTCCGGGCCCGGGGCCGGCACGCCGAGGCGGTGGGCGTCCTCCACGAGGCCCGCGACCGGTGGCAGGAGATGGACGCGCCGTACGACGTGGCCCGGGTGCGCCTCGAGCTCGCGGACGCCGCCGAGGCCCTCGGCGACCAGGACACCGCCGACCGGGAGCGGCAGGTGGCTGCCGCCCTCCTGGAGCGACTCGGCGCGCGCCGGGACCTGGAACGCCTGCGGGCCCGCCGGCGCGCGCGGCGCGCCCCCGGCGAGCTCTCCCCGCGCGAGCTGGAGGTCGTGGCGGCCGTGGCCTCCGGCAGCAGCAACCGGGACGTGGCCTCCCGGTTGCACATCAGCGAGCGGACGGTGGCCCGCCACCTCGCGAACGTCTACACGAAGACCGGCTCCACCTCCCGGACCGGCGCGGTGGCCTGGGCCCGGGACCGCGGCCTGCTGTAACTGCATGATTTGACCGATGCGCCGCCCCCGCGGCCCTCCCTAGCGTCGTGGATACCAACCACGACGACACGGGAGCACTTTCCGATGACCACCGACACCAGCAGCACATGCACCGACACCGACACAGTGACCGACACGGTCACCGACACGGTCACCGAGACGCCATCCGGGCCGGACCCGGCCCGGATCCAGGAGTTCGCCGGCCAGCTGTTCGGGGCCCTCGCCGGCGGCTCGACCGCCCTGATGACCAGCATCGGGCACCGCACCGGGCTGTTCGACACCATGGCCGGCCTGCCCCCGTCGACCAGCCCGCAGCTCGCTGCGGCGGCCGGGCTGCACGAACGCTACGTGCGGGAGTGGCTGGGCGCGATGACCGTCGCCGGGATCGTGCGTCACGACGGGGACCGGGACACCTACACCCTGCCCGCCGAGCACGCCGCCGTCCTCACCCGCGCCGCGGGCCCGGACAACCTGGCGTCCCTCATGCAGTTCGTGCCCCTGCTCGCCCAGGTCGAGGACCACGTCGTCGAGTGCTTCCGCGACGGCGGCGGGGTCCCGTACTCGGCGTACCAGCGCTTCCACGAGCTGATGGCCGAGCAGAGCGCGCAGACGAACGACGCGGCCCTGGTCGACCGGATCGTCCCGCTGGTGCCCGGCCTCCACGAGCGGCTGCAGGCCGGGATCCGGGTCGCGGACGTCGGGTGCGGGCAGGGCCACGCGATCAACCTGCTGGCCCGTGCGTACCCCGCGAGCGAGCTCGTGGGCTACGACTTCTCCGAGGAGGCCATCGCCGTCGCGCGGGCGGAGGCCCGGGCCTGGGGGCTGACCAACGCCCGCTTCGAGGTCCGCGACGTCGCCGACCTCGAGGGCACCGGCACCTTCGGCCTCGTCACCGCCTTCGACGCCATCCACGACCAGGCGCACCCGGCCACGGTGCTGGAGCAGGTCGCGGCCCACCTGGACCCGGAGGAGGGTGTCTTCCTGATGGTCGACATGCGGGCCTCCAGCGACGTCGACCAGAACCTGGAGATCCCGTGGGCGCCGTTCCTCTACACGGTCTCCACGATGCACTGCATGACGGTGTCGCTCTCGCTCGGTGGTGACGGGCTCGGCACGGTGTGGGGTGTCGAGCGGGCACTGCGGATGCTGGACGAGGCGGGCTTCGACGACGTCCGGGTGGAGAGCCTCGAGCAGGACTTCATCAACGCCTACTACGTGGCCCGGCGCTGACCGGCGGGGCGCTCCCGGCCCAGCAGCTCGGCGAGGTGCTGGGCCGGCACCCCGGCCAGGTCGTCCAGCTGCAGGCGGCACGACATCCCGTCGGCGAGCACGACGGCGTCGGGGTGGGTGCGGACCGCGGGCAGGAGTGAGGTCTCGGCGACCGCGACGGACACCTCGTGGTGCCCGGCCTCCATGCCGAAGTTCCCGGCCAGGCCGCAGCAGCCCCCGACGCGGACCACGGTCGCGCCGGCCCGTTCGAGCAGCTGCTGGTCGGCCTCCCACCCGAGCACCGAGGCGTGGTGGCAGTGCGGCTGGGCGACCACCTCGAGCCCGGTGAGGTCCGGCGGCTCCCAGCCGACCTCGACGAGCAGCTCGGCGAGGGTGCGGGTGGCGGCGGCCACCTCGGCGGCCCGGGGGTCGTCGAGGAGCTCGACCGCGTCGTTGCGCAGCGAGGTGAGGCAGGAGGGCTCCAGCCCCAGGATCGGGGCGCCGGATGCGGCGTAGGGGTGCAGGGTCGCGACGGTGCGCGCCATGATCCGGCGGGCGGCGGTGAGCTGTCCGGTGCTGTGCCAGGTCAGGGCGCAGCACGCGCGCTCGTCGATCACGCCGACGCGCAGACCCGCGTCCTCCAGCAGGCGCACGGCGGCACCGGCCTGCCCGGGCGAGAAGTCGCGGGTGAAGGTGTCCCCCCAGAGCCACACGTCCGGGGGCCGCCCCCGGTCCCGGTCCCGCGGGGCGGTGACGACGTCCCGCCAGGGCCGGGTGGCCAGCCGGGGCAGGCTGCGGCGCTGGTCGACACCGGCGGCCGCGCGGGCGACGGTCGCCAGGGGCCGCACGGCGGTCGCGCGGTTGAGGACCCGGGCCAGTGGGCGGGCGAGTCGGGTCCAGGTGGGCAACCGGCCCAGGGCGTGGTGGCTGCGAGGCCGCCGCAGCCAACCCCGTGCGCCGGTGTGCTGCTGGTGGAGCACCTCGGCCTTGTAGGTGGCCATGTCGACGCCGGTGGGGCAGTCGCTCGCGCAGCCGCGGCAGGCCAGGCACAGGTCCAGCGCGTCGTGGACCGCCGGGTCCCGCAGCCCCCGCACGAGCGAGCCGTCGAGGGCCTCCTGGAGGACCCTGGCCCGCCCCCGGGTGGAGTCCTTCTCCTCCCGGGTGGCCTGCCAGGAGGGGCACATCACGCCGGTGGTGTGCGGGGCGACGCACTTGCCGACGCCGGTGCACCGGTGGGCGGCCGCGCCCAGTGAGCCCCCGTCGTGCAGCAGCCGCAGTGCGGGCGGCGGGTCGAGGACGGGCCGCGCGGCCCGCAGCGCGGCGGCGACCGGTTCCGGGTCCACCAGGACCCCCGGGTTGAGCAGGTCGTCGGGGTCGCAGGCGGCCTTGACGGCTCGGAACAGCGCGAGGGACTGCTCGTCGTACATCAGCGGCAGCAGCTCCGAGCGGGCGCGGCCGTCGCCGTGCTCGCCGGACAGGGACCCGCCGTACGCCGCGAGCCGGGTCGCCGAGGCCTCCAGGAACTCGCGGAAGCGGCGACGACCACCCGGATCACGGAGGGCGAAGTCGATCCGCACGTGCACGCAACCGTCGCCGAAGTGCCCGTAGGGCACGCCGTGCAGCCCGTGGTCCTCCAGCAGCGCGTCGAAGTCCCGCAGCCAGGAGCCGAGGTGCTCGGGCGGCACCGCGGCGTCCTCCCACCCGGAGTACGCCGGCGTGGGCAGGCTGCGGGCGGCCAGACCCGCCCCGTCCTCGCGGATCCGCCACAGCGCGACCACCTCCGCGGGGTCGCCGACCAGGCGGGCACCCAGCGCGCCGGCGACCCGCTCGACCGCCTGCGCCCGGTCGGTGGCCTCCGCGGCGGTGCCACCGGCCACCTCGACGAAGAGCCACCCCGCGCCGGGCGGCAGCTCGGGGACCGCCGTGCGCGCCGCCCGCACCAGGTCCACGATCCGGGCGTCCAGGCCCTCGCAGGCCAGCAGGCCGCGGTCCCGCCCGGCCTCGAGGATGGCCGGTACGGCGTCCGCGGCCTCGGCCATCGACGGGTAGCCGAGCACCAGCAGCTGACGTGCGGCCGGATCGGCGACCAGCTCGACCGTGGCGTCGAGCACGACCCCCAGGGTGCCCTCGGACCCGACGAGGAACCGGTCCAGGCGACGGCCCTGCTCCGGCAGCAGGTGCTCCAGGGAGTAGCCGCTGACCTGGCGGGAGAACCGGCCGAAGTGGGTCCGCACGTGCGCCAGGTGGTCGTCGACCAGCCCGGTGAGCGCCTGCCCGGTCGTCCCGCCGGCCCCCGGCCCGGTCCGCAGCACCTCCCCGTTGCCCAGGGCCACGTGCAGCCCCGCGACGTTGTCGGCGGTGCGGCCGTAACCCAGCGCCCGGGACCCGCAGGCGTTGTTGCCGATCATCCCGCCGATCGTGCAGCGGGTGTGGGTGCTCGGGTCGGGGCCGAACCGGAGCCCGTGCGGAGCCACCGCCCGCTGCAGGTCGGCGTGGACGACCCCGGGGTCGACCCGCGCCGTGCGGGCCTCCGGGTCGACCTCGTGCACCCGGTTCAGGTGGCGGGCGGTGTCCACCACGATGCCGGTGCCCACCGCGTTGCCGGCGATGGACGTCCCGGCCCCACGCATCGTCAGCGGGACGCCGGTCTCCCGGGCCACACCCACCGTCGCGAGCAGCTCCTCGCCCGACCGCGGCCGCACCACCACCTGCGGCACCACCCGGTACAACGAGGCGTCGGTGGAGTACATCGCCCGGCCGAGCGTGGAGGAGTCCACGTCGTCGACGCCGTGGCGGGCCAGCTCGTGCACCAGGTCGGGAGCATCGGTCACCTCAGGCCTCCTCCAGCATCAGCGCGTGCGGCACCAGCTCCAGCACCGGCACCTCCCCGGCGGCGATCGCGTGCTCGGACACCCACGCCACCTCGGCATCCTCCCCGGTCGCGGCCACGCGCTCCCGGACGGCAGGGTCGACGTCGGCCTCGAAGACCAGCTGGACCCCGTGCAGGTCCTCGACCCGGCCCGACGGGGCCGCTCCGGTGACCCGCACGTCGTGGACGTCGAGCAGCCGCTGCACCGCCAGCGGCACCCCCCACCGCTCGGCGACCACCCGGGTCAGCGCCGCCGCCGGCCGCTCCCCGTGCGGCACCGCGCCCCCCGGCAGGCTCCAGCAGCCGGTCCGGGGGTCCTGCGGCGACGGCACCCGGCTGAGCAGCACCGCGCCACCGCGGCGTACCAGGGCGTGGGCTCCCACCCGCTGCAACCGGGCGGGCCGGTGGTCGGCGAGGGCGTCGCGGACCAGCGAGACGACCGGGCGGCGCCCCTCCAGCACGTCCGCGACGGGGATCCAGGCCGACTCCGCCGTGGAGCCGTCCACCTCCACCACCCGGGGCGGGGGCGACTCCGGGGGCACCCAGGCGTCGTACACGATCCGGAGGGCGTGGGCGTCGATCGCCCGGCCGTCGCGCCACGACTCGGGCATGTGCGCGGAGTAGACGCGCGCCTCCTCCGAGACCACCGCCCGCAGGCCGGTCTCCTCGTGCACCTCGCGCACCGCGGCGTCGCGGGGGTGCTCGCCGTGCTCGATCCCCCCACCGGGCAGGGTCCACAGCTCCTCCCGCGTGACACGTGGGGCCAGCCGACTCAGCAGGATCCGGTCCTCCTGCAGGATCACGGCGTACGCCCCGACGCGCTGGTGACGTGGATGCGGACCCATGGCTCCCAACCTATCGGCCCGGGTGAACGCGCCCTTGACCGCGGCTTGCACGATTGTCGAGGCACCTGACGGGGTAGGAGGTAGGGGATGCCTGGACGCGACCCGTGGCTCGACAACGCCAAGATCATCCTGGTGACCAGCTTCGTGGTCGGACACTTCTGGTTCCGACTGCCCGACACCCAGCTGGGCAACCAGATCTACGACTGGCTCTACTTCTTCCACATGCCGGCGTTCCTCATCGTCACCGGCTACCTCTCCCGCCGCACCGAGTGGACGCGGCGCCACTTCTTCGCGCTCGCGACCACGCTGCTGGTCCCGTACGTCATCTTCGAGCTCGCCCTGGTGATGTTCCGCACCCACGTCGGTGGCGAGGAGGGGCTGGGCGAGCACCTCTGGCTGAACCCCCACTGGCCGATGTGGTTCCTCATCGTGCTCGCCCTGTGGCGGGTCCTGACCCCCGTCCTGCGGAGCCACAAGGCGATGATCCCGCTCTCGGTGGTGATCAGCCTCGCCTCGGGCTTCGTGGAAGCCCCCTGGTTCGACCTGGACCGAGCGATGGGGTTCCTGCCGTTCTACGTCGTGGGCCTGCACCTGACCCCGGGCGCCCTGGAGCGGATCCGGGCGCCGCGCTCCCGGGCCTGGGGGGTCCTGGCGCTGGTCGCGCTGTGGCCGCTCGCGGCTCGCACCAACGACTGGGTCAGCACCGAGTGGCTCTACTACCGGGAGGGCTTCACCGCCCTCGACGTGGCCTCCGAGCAGGGGCTCTACCTGCGCGCGGGGGTCCTGCTCGTGTCCATGGTCACGGCGTTCGCCGCGCTCACCCTGATCCCGACCACGTGGTCGCGGGTGACCGACTTCGCCCGGTACACGCTCGTGATCTACCTCTTCCACGGCTTCTTCGTGCGCAGCGCGATGTACCTCGACTTCGCCGCCGTGCTCCCCGACAGCACCGTCGGCTCGCTGCTGGCCACCTCCACCCTCGGCGTGGCGGTGACCCTGGCGCTCGGGTCGCCACCGGTGGGACGCCGGTTGGCCTGGCTGGCCGACCCCGTCAACCAGGTGCTGACCGCCCGTCGGCGCCGCCGGGAGCAGGAACCGGAGCGGGTGCCGCAGGAGCGGGAACGGGTCTCGTCGCGCTGAGCCGGCTCAGGTGAAGGGGGGCCGGGCGTCCAGGGCCACGGACCGACGGCCCGCCCAGCGCCACACCCGGGCGGCCCGGTCCCGGTCCTCGTCGGTGACGAAGTTGCCCATCCAGCGCAGCGCCAGGGTCATCAGCGCGTCCGATCGCATGCCCGGCGGGCCCAGGGTGGACACCACGCGCGGCATCGTCGCGACACCGGCCAGACGCCGGGCGATCGAGAACGCCTCGCCGTAGAGCCGGGTGAGCGTGGCCGGCCAGGCCGCACCCAGCTCGGCCCCGTCGGCGAGGAGCCGGGCCACCTCGCGACCGGTCTCCAACCCGTAGTCGATGCCCTCGCCGTTGAGCGGGTTGACGCAGGCGGCTGCGTCGCCGATGAGGGCCCAGTTGCGACCCGCCACGCCGGAGACGGCGCCACCCATCGGCAGCATCGCGGACGTGGGCACCCGCAGGTCCCCGGAGAGGCCGAACTCCTCGCGACGCTGGTCGGCGTAGAACCGCATCAGCGGCCGCAGCGCCACCTCGGCGGGCCGCTTGGCGGTGGCGAGGGTGCCGACCCCGATGTTCACCTCGCCGGTGCCCAGCGGGAAGATCCAGCCGTAGCCACTGAGCACCTCCCCCTCCTCCGAGCGCAGCTCGAGGTGCGAGCTGATCCAGGGGTCCTGGGACATCGTCGAGGTGGCGTAGGAGCGCCCGGCGACGCCGTAGACGGTGTCGCGGTGCCACTCGCGTCCCAGCATCTTGCCCAGCGGCGACCGCACGCCGTCGGCGACCACCAACCGGTCGCACGCGATCTCCAGGTGGTCGTCGGACCCCCGGGGGCCGCGGCGCAGCCGGACGGCGGAGACCCGGTCCCCGTCCATCGTCACGTCGACGGCCCGGACGCCGTCGATGGCGGTGGCCCCGGCCTTGATCGCGGTGGTGCGCAGGTGGTCGTCCAGCTCGGTGCGCGCCACCGCCGACCCCCAGTCGGGCAGGGACCCGCCCGGCCACGGCAGGTGCAGCACCTGGCCGAAGCCGTGGGCGCGCAGCCCCTGGTTGACGGTGTGGGCGCGCAGCCAGTCCTCGAGCCCGAGCTTGCCGAGCTCGTGGACCGCCCGTGGGGTCAGCCCGTCACCGCACGTCTTGTCGCGCGGGAAGACCGCGGCGTCCACGAGCACGACGTCCAGGCCGTGCCGAGCGGCCCAGGCCGCGGCCGCCGAACCCGCAGGCCCCGCCCCGACCACGAGCACGTCGGTACGCCGACGGCTCGGGTCGGGGGAGGCACTGCTCACCTTCTCGCTCAGTTCTGGTAGGAACCGAAGTCGAAGTCGTCGAGCGCCACGGCCTGGTCGGCGCCGCCACCGAACTCGTAGTCGTAGCTGCCGTACCCGGTGACGGCGTACGCCGCCGCGCGGGCCTCCTCGGTCGGCTCCACCCGGATGTTGCGGTACCGCTCCAGGCCGGTGCCGGCGGGGATCAGCTTGCCGATGATCACGTTCTCCTTCAGCCCGCGCAGGGCGTCGGAGCGGCCGTGGATCGCGGCGTCGGTGAGCACCCGGGTGGTCTCCTGGAAGGAGGCCGCCGAGAGCCACGACTCGGTCGCCAGCGAGGCCTTGGTGATGCCCATCAGCTCGGCACGACCCGAGGCGGGGGTCCCGCCCTCGGAGACGACCCGACGGTTCTCCTCCTCGAAGATCACCCGGTCCACCAGGTCCGAGGGCAGCAGCTTGGTGTCCCCGGACTCGATGACCGTCACCCGGCGCAGCATCTGCCGGACGATGATCTCGATGTGCTTGTCGTGGATCGACACGCCCTGGTTGCGGTAGACCTCCTGCACCTCGTCGACGAGGTGCTGCTGGGCACGCCGCACGCCGAGGACCCGCAGGACCTCCTTCGGGTCGGGCGTGCCGACCGTGAGCATCTGGCCGACCTCGATGTGGTCGCCGTCGTGCACCAGCAGCCGCGACCGCTTCGAGACCGGGTACTCCTTGGGGTCGGACCCGTCGTCGGGAGTGACGATGACCTTGCGGGCCTTGTCGGTCTCCTCGATCTCGACGCGACCGGTCACCTCGGTGATCGGCGAGAGGCCCTTGGGGCTGCGCGCCTCGAACAGCTCCACCACGCGGGGCAGACCCTGGGTGATGTCGTCGGCCGAGGCGACGCCGCCGGTGTGGAAGGT
>CAZRKV010000083.1:0-10652 GCA_964600305.1 uncultured Nocardioides sp.
GACGCCGACGCGATCGCCCGGGAGGAGATCACCCGTGCCGGCCTCGACCGCGACATCTGGCAGCTGCCGGTGGTGCTGCTGGCCGACGTCCGGTCGGTGGGGGTCCAGGGTGACGGCCGCACCTACGGCCACCCGATCGTGCTGCGGCCGGTCTCCAGCGAGGACGCGATGACGGCCGACTGGTCCCGACTCCCCTACGAGGTCATCGAGCGGATCTCGACCCGGATCACCAACGAGGTGACCGAGGTCAACCGGGTGGTCCTGGACGTGACCTCGAAGCCCCCGGGCACCATCGAGTGGGAGTGACCCCCCGACCACGTCGTGCCCACGGCACCGGACGGAGTCGGGGTGGACCGCTCCCGCGCGCGTGCGACCATGGCGGCATGGCCACCGAAGTGACGAACAACGAGTCCGAGCGCCGGTTCGAGGCCCACGTCGACGGTGAGTACGCCGGCAAGGCCGAGTACGTCCTCGAGGGCGACACGATCGTCTTCACCCACACCGAGGTGGAGATGGAGGGCCGGGGCGTGGGCGGTGAGCTCACGCGCCAGGCCCTCGACGAGGTACGTCGCCGGGGCGGGATGAAGGTCGAGGTCCGGTGCCCCTTCGTCCAGGGGTGGATCGACCGGCACCCCGAGTACGCCGACCTGCTCGCCGCGTGATCCCACGGCTGCGGGCGCGCGCGGCATGGCTGCTCGCGCTGGCCCTCGCCGGCCTGGTGCTCACCTCGTGCACCGAGGAGGACCCGGTACTCGTGGGCCTGCTGCTGCCCGGGGACGAGGCCCAGCGGTGGGAACGCGTCGACCAGCCGGAGTTCGAGGACCAGGTGGACCGGACCTGCCGCGGGTGCCGCGTGAGCGCCCACCAGGCCGGTGAGGACCCGGAGCGTCAGGCCGACCAGCTCGAGGAGGTCCTCGACGCGGGAGCCGACGTGGTCGTGGTCGCCGCCGTGGACGCGGCGGCGATGGCCGACCGGCTCGCGGACGTGGAGGTGCCGGTCGTCGCCTATGACCGGATGATCGAGGGGGCCGACTACCACGTCTCCACCGAGGCGGCCCGGATCGGTCAGCTGCAGGCCCGTGCCGTCGTCGAGGCCGCCGGGAACTCGGGCCGGATCCTCATGATCAACGGTCCGTCCAGCGACCCCAACGCCGCAGCGATCGAGGAGGCGGCGCACGCGGTCCTCGAGAGGAACGGGGTGCAGGTCCTCGCCGAGCGCGACCCCGACAACTGGTCGGCGAACCAGGCCCGCGACTGGGTCGCCTCCCAGCTCGAGGAGCGGCGGCCCGGTGGCCTGGACGCGATCTACGCCGCCAACGACGTCCAGGCCGCGGGCGTCGCGAGGGCGCTGCGCGAGGCCGGTGTCGCCCGGGGCGACTACCCCGCCATCACCGGGCAGGACGCCGAGCTGGGCGCCGTACGCCGCCTGATCACCGGCGAGCAGGCGATGACGGTGCACAAGTCACTGCACGAGCAGGCCCGACAGGCGGCGGACATCGCCGTGGCGGAGATGACCGACGGTGAGGTCTCCGGTGGCACCGACCTCGACGGGACCCGGTCGTGGATCCTCCAGCCGCGGGCCGTGGGCCTGGACAACCTCACCGAGACGGTCGTCAAGGACGGCTTCCACACCCTGGAGGAGATCTGCCGGGGCCGGGTCACCGACCGGTGTCAGGAGCTCGGCTTCCGCTGACCCGGTTCACAGCCCCAGGGACCGACCGATGATCTCCTTCTGGACCTCGGTCGTGCCGCCGTAGATGGTCGAGATCCGGCTGTCCAGGTAGGCCTTCGCGACCGGGTACTCCATCATGTAGCCGTACCCGCCGTGCAGCTGGACGGCCTGGTTGACCAGCTTGTTCTGCAGCTCGGTCGCCCACCACTTCGCCATCGACGCCTCCGTCGCGTCCAGCCGGCCCTCGAGGTGCTTCATCACGCAGGCGTCCAGGAAGGTACGGGTGATCCGGGCCTCGGTGGCCATCTCGGCGATGAGGAAGCGGTTGTGCTGGAACTTGCCGATCGGCTTGCCGAACGCCTCGCGGGTCTTGGCGTAGTCGAGGCACAGCTCGACGAGGTGGTCGCACGCGCCGGCCGCCTGGGCGGCGATGATCAGCCGCTCCTGGGGCAGGTTGGTCATCAGCGAGATGAACCCGCTGCCCTCCTCCCCGAGGAGGTTCTCCTTGGGGACCCGCACGTCGGTGAAGGAGAGCTCGGCGGTGTCCTGGGCGTGCAGGCCGATCTTGTCCAGGTTGCGGCCGCGCTCGAAGCCGGGCATCCCGCGCTCGACGACCAGCAGGCTGATGCCCTGGTGGCCGGCCTCGGGGTCGGTGCGGGCCACGACCACCACCAGGTCGGCGTTGATGCCGTTGGAGATGAAGGTCTTGGACCCGTTGAGGAGGTAGTGGTCCCCCTGGTCGATCGCGGTGGTGCGGATGCCCTGCAGGTCGCTGCCGGCGCCCGGCTCGGTCATCGCGATCGCGGTGATCGTCTCCCCGGTGACGCAGCCGGGGAGCCAGCGCTGCTTCTGCTCGTCGGTGCCGAGGCTGGAGAGGTACGGGACGATGATGTCGGTGTGCACCGAGAAGCCGGGGCCGCTGACCCCGGCCCGGGTCTGCTCCTCGGAGAGGATCACGTTGTAGCGGAAGTCGTCGACCCCGGGGCCGCCGTACTCCACGGCGACGTCGAAGCAGAGCAGGCCGGCCTCGCCCGCCTTCAGCCACAGGTCCCGGGGGACGATGCCCTCGGCCTCCCACGCGTCGTGGTGGGGGGCCACCTCCTTGTCGAGGAAGGTGCGCACGGTCTGGCGGAAGGCCTCGTGCTCGTCGTCGAAGATCTCTCGGGTGGGCTGGGACATCGGTGGTGGCGCCTTTCGCGTCGGGGAACAGCCCTACTGTGACAGCAACACTGTCACGATCGCAACGGCGGTGGGCGCCTGCGCCACGACGCCCGGGGTCGGGGCCGGTCGGCCCGCGACCGACCCCGCCCCGGTCCGGCTCACACGCCGGAGATCGCGATGCCCGAGCGCGTCTTGTAGGCCTTGTTGATCGAGATCAGCACGGCGGTCAACGGCTCGAGCTGGCGAGCCAGCCGCAGCTTGCCGGCGTTCACCCCGACCTTCCCGGTGACCGTGCGGGCCAGCTCCATGACCAGCTCCCGTGCCTCGGCGTCGTCGGCGCAGACCAGGACGTCGTCGTGGTCGAGGTACTCCTCGTCCGACCACAGCGAGGCGGCTGCGACGTGGTGGAAGGCGCCCACCACCCGGGCCTCGGGGGCGATCCGCTGGGCCGACTCGGCCGCCGACCCCTCGCCGCCGTCGACCGGGAGCCCGTAGGGGCCGCGCTTGTCGAAGGCCAGCGGGTTGACGCAGGAGATGACCACCTTCCCGGCCAGCGGCAGGGTCGCGACCAGCTCGTCGTGCCCGTCGTAGGGCACCGCCAGCAGCACCACGTCGGCCCCCTGGGCGGCGTCGGCGTTCACGGCTCCCGACACCGTGCCCTCGCGGGCGTCGGCTGCCAGCCGCTCCCGGATCTCGCCGGCGACCGACTCGGCCTTCTCCGCGGCGCGCGAGCCGAGGACGACCTCGTGGCCGTGGCGGGCGAACCGGTAGGCGAGCCCCTTGCCCTGGGGGCCGGTGCCGCCGATGACTGCGATGCGGTGGGTGGTCACGTCGTGGTGCTCCTCTGTGCCGGGTGGGAGGTCGCCCCGATCCTCGCTGCTGGTGCGACGCAGGTCGCAGCGGTCCCGAGGACTGGGCGGTAACCTGTCCTGGTTGCCATGGTGACAGTGATCTTGTCACAGTGGCTCCGGCCACCCCGCCTGCGAGAAGGACCCAGCCCGATGAAGCTCTCCATGCCCCTGATGTACGACGGCAACCCGCGCAACGCGGCCGACCAGGTCACGGCCCTGGAGAAGGCGGGCCTGGACACGGTCTGGGTCGCCGAGGCCTACGGCTTCGACTCGCCGACCCTGATGGGCTACCTGGCCGCGAAGACCGAGACGATCGAGATCGGGGCCGCGATCCTCAACATCTACTCGCGCACCCCCGGCGCCTTGCTGCAGACCGCGGCCGGACTCGACAACGTCTCCGGGGGCCGGGCGATCCTGGGCCTGGGGGCGTCCGGGCCGCAGGTGATCGAGGGCTTCCACGGGGTGCCCTACGCCAAGCCGCTGGGGCGCACCCGCGAGATCGTGGATCTCGTCCGTCGGGGGCTCAAGCGCGAGCCGCTCACCAGCGACGGCCTCTTCCACCTGCCCCTCGACAAGGACCACGGCGCGGTCACCGGGCTGGGCAAGCCGCTCAAGCTGCTGACCCATCCCGAGCGCGACACCATCCCGATCTACGTCGCCGCGCTGGGACCCAAGAACGTCGAGCAGGCCGCAGAGTACGCCGACGGCTGGATCCCGCACCTGTTCCACCCCGAGAAGGCCCACCTGGTCTGGGGCGACGCGCTGGCCAAGGGGCGGGCCAAGCGGCAGGAGGGGCTCGGTCCCCTCGAGGTCACGGCCGGGGGCATGGTCGCGATCGGTGAGGACGTCAAGGGGCTGCTCGACCTCGCCCGCCCGATGTTCGCCCTCTACGTCGGCGGCATGGGCGCGAAGGGCAAGAACTTCTACAACGACGTCGCCAGGGCCTACGGCTACGAGCAGGAGGCCGAGGAGATCCAGGACCTCTACCTCGCCGGGAAGAAGGACGAGGCGGCGGCGAAGGTGCCGCTGGAGTGGCTCGAGGCGACCAACTTGGTGGGCCCGGCCTCCTACGTCAAGGAGCGGCTAGCGGCCTACCGCGAGTCGGGCGTCACGAACCTGCAGGTGGTGCCGGTCAGCGACGACCCGGCCGGCACCATCGAGCAGGTCCGCGAGCTCCTGGACTGAGGTCTGGGGCGGCCGGCCTCAGCGACCGAGGCCGGCCAGCACCTCGGCGCCCGGGAGGTCGGTCACCAGCGACCCGGGCAGCACCAGCTTGGAGCGGCGTACGCCACTGCCGACGACCACGGCCTCGATCCCGGGGACGGAGTCGTCGACCAGCAGGCGCCAGTCCGCGGGCAGGCCGATCGGGGTGATCCCGCCGTACTCCATCCCCGACTCCTCGACGGCGCGGTCCATGTCGAGGAACGAGGCCTTGCGCACGTCCAGGCTCCGTCGGACCAGGTTGTTCACGTCGGCCCGGGTGTCCGCGCGCACGAGGCAGGCGGCCACCCGCTCCTCGCCCCCGCGCCGACCGAGCACGACGACACAGTTCGCGCTCGCCTCGAGCGGGAGGTCGTAGGCCCGGGTCAGCGCCTCGGTGTCGGCGAGGTCGGGGTCGATCTCGGCGACTCCGACGCGGTCGTGGTGCGGCCAGGCCTCCAGCGCCGCGGCCACCGGCGGGGCCAGCAGGTCGCGGCGCTCGAGGGCGGGGACGGTGGCCAGCCGGCCGAGGTGGGGGAGCGTCATGCCCCCATGGTTACCACCCGGCCACGGGCACGGGCGGGGCCAGGGCGCTCAGGCCTCGGGCAGCAGCAGCCACAGGATGACGTAGACCACCGCCAGGCTTCCCACGCCCAGCACCAGTCCCACCACCGCCAGGACCCTGACCAGGGTCGCGTCGATGCCGAAGTAGTCCGCGACGCCCCCGCAGACGCCGCCGAGCATCCGGTCCTGGGTGCGTCGGGTCAGTCGCCGGGGCCCCTGGGGCGGCTGGCGGAGGGGCTGGTTGGTGTGATCGGTCATCGGAGTTCCTCCTCGTAGGGGTCCGTGCCGCCGGGTCGGCGGCCGTACGGGTCCGTGGTGCGGGTGCGGCGACGGTTGGCGACCACGGTGGCCACCAGTCCCGCCGCCCCGGCGACGATCCAGGGCCAGGGGAGCAGCCAGCGTACGTCGCCGCCGCCCACGAGGCCGGTCTCCAGGAACGCCCAGACGGTGACCAGGCCCAGGAAGGCCAGCCCCATCACCAGGTGGGTGATCTGGACGGGGTGCCGCCCCCGGGCGGCCGCGCCGCGGGTGGGATCGGTGCTGGTGTCCACGTGGTTCACTCCTCCTCGACGCGGATGACGACCTCGCCCGCGCCCATCCAGGTCTCGAGGTCGATCTCGGGGGCCTCGGCCCCACCGTCGTGGGTGCCGGTCAGCACGGTGTTGCCGCTCCCCTCGGACTCCCGGCCCAGGACCTCGGCCCGACCGGGCCCACCGACCTCGGCCCGGACCCGGGCGTCGACGTCCTCGGGGAGGAGCACCTCGATCCGTCCGGTGCCGACCCCGAGCCGCAGGGTGCGCCCGTCGAGGTCCTCGGGATCGCGGATCCCGGTCAGGTCGACGACCAGGTCCGCCGCCGGGAGGAACTGCTCCTCCCGCAGGTCGGCGGCCTCGGTGGGGGCGTGCACGCGCTCGTGCTCGTAGTGGTCGACGAGGGTCGTGGCAGCCAGCACCGGGAGCAGCAGGAGGCCGAGGGCGATCAACCCGCCGGCCCGGCCCCACCAGGCGCCGGTGACGAGGGCGAGCCCGGTGATCCCCAGGGCGAGCGCGGGGTAGGCCGCCAGCGGGACGTCGTACCCCGAGACGTCGACCAGGCCCAGGACGCCCGCGGCCAGCACGGCCAGCGCCAGCACGGCCCAGAAGAGGATCGGCCCCCGGCGTCGGGGGTCCGGCGGTGGTCCGGGCGGGGGTCCCCCCGGCACGGGCGGCGCCGTCGCGGTCCCGGACGGTGGGGGAGCCCAGTAGTACCCGGTGGGCCCGGTCGCGCCGGCTGCCCCGGTCCAGGGCGGCGCGTCGGTGGACGGCCCATCGGTCGGGCCATCGGTCGGGCCATCCGTCGGGCCAGCCGTCGACCCGGGCGGAACCGACTGCGACCGCGCGTCGCGGCGTCGGGCGACCAGCACGAACACGACCAGGGCGACCAGTGCCAGGGGCCAGGGGAAGCCCCACCCGTTCCAGGTGTCGCCCAGGGCCAGCAGCACCGCCAGTCCGCCGGCCACGAGCAGGCCGAGCCGGCGGTTGCGGGCATCGAGCTCGATCGCGGCGCGCTCGGTGCCCTCCTCCGGCACCAGCAGCCAGACGGCGAGGTAGAGCAACAGGCCCGACCCCCCGAAGAAGACCAGGACGACGAAGGCCACCCGCAGGAGCAGGGGGTCCACGTCGAGGTGGCGCCCCAGGCCACCGGCGACGCCCGCGACGTGCCGGTCGTGCACGGTCCGGCGCAGACGCCCCAGGTCGGCCACCTCGGACCGGGTGACGCGGGGCCCCTCCTGCCCGGTGGTGCCGCGGGTCGGTTCCTCGGTGGGCGCACCGGCGGGGTCGTCCGGCCGGTCACCGGGGTGCTGGGTGTCGTTCATGCCTCCAGCGTGCCCGCGCCGGAGGCCGGGCACCATCGGGGACGCCCCTGATTCCGGCCCCGGACCCCCGGGGTCGGGCCGGGGTTCTCCTCCATGGTGGCGACCTCGGGGGTGTGTGACGATGGACGGCGAGATGAGCACCCAGGCACCCCCGGGCACCGAGCCGGGGCACCACCCACCGCTCCGCGAACCGCGGCGGGCGACCCGCGACACCGCGGACGCCCTGGTCGGCGGCGTCGGGGCCGGCCTCGCCCGCCACCTGGGCGTCCCCGCGCTGTGGGTGCGGCTGGGCTTCGTCGTGCTCACCACCGTCGGCGGCCTGGGCGCGATCGTGTACGCCGGGCTGTGGATGGTGCTGCCCACCGACTCCCGCTTCGTCGCCCGGGCGCCGGGGCTGGAGGGCGCCGAGCGCACCGGGAAGCGGCCGGGAGCGGGGGCCCGCATCCGCGACCTCGGCCCCCTCGTCGCCCTCGGCGTCCTCGGCGTGGGCCTGGTGCTGACCGCCGAGGCGGTGCTGGGGCGGGGCGCGCTGCTGTGGCCGGTGGCACTCGCGGTCGGCGGCATCGCCCTGCTGTGGCGGCAGGCCGACGAGGCCCAGCGCGAGCGCTGGCTCGACAGCACCGGACGCATCGACCCGGTCCGGGCGGTCTTCGGTCGCGGCGGGTGGGCGTCGTACGCCCGGGTCGGGGCCGGTGCGCTGCTGGTCGTCGGTGCCCTCGCGCTGTTCTCGCTGCGCAGCGGCAGCATGGCCGTGGCGAGCGACGTCCTCGTCGCCGCCCTGCTCGGGGTGGCGGGCCTGGCGATCATCGTCGGGCCCTGGATCTTCCGGCTCGCCGGCGACCTGACCAGCGAGCGTGCCGAGCGCATCCGCACCCAGGAACGCGCCGACATGGCGGCGCACCTGCACGACTCGGTGCTGCAGACTTTGGCACTGATCCAGCGCAACGCCGACGACGGCCCGCTGGTCTCCCGGCTCGCGCGCTCGCAGGAGCGCGACCTGCGCGCCTGGCTGTACTCGAGCGAGGCGGCCGACGACAGTATGCTGGCCAGCGCCCTGCGCGCCGCCGCCGCCGAGGTGGAGGACACCCTGGGGGCGTCGGTGGACGTGGTCGTGGTGGGGGACCGGGCGATGTCGGACCGGGTGCGCCCGGTCGTCCTGGCCGCCCGCGAGGCGATGGTGAACGCGGCACGGCACGCCGGCGTCGACCGGGTCGACGTGTACGCCGAGGCGACGCCGTCGGCGATCGAGGTCTTCGTGCGCGACCGCGGTGACGGCTTCGACGTCGAGGCCGTGGCCGGGGACCGCCACGGTGTGCGGCACAGCATCATCGACCGGATGCGCCGCCACGGCGGTGAGGCCCGGGTGCGGTCCACCCCCGGCGACGGCACCGAGGTCAGGCTCTGGATGCCGACCGACGACGAGGAGGAGCGGCCATGACCGATCGCACCCGCGTGCTGATCGTCGACGACCACGCGATGTTCCGGGCCGGCGTCCGGTCCGAGCTCGGCGGGGCCGTGGACGTGGTGGCCGAGGCGGAGGACGTGCCCACGGCGGTGGCGGCGGTGCGCACGCACCGGCCCGACGTGGTCCTCCTCGACGTGCACCTCCCGGGCGGGGGAGGGGTCGAGGTGATGCACCAGGCAGCCGAGTCGGTGCCCGAGACCCGCAACCTCGCGCTCTCGGTGAGCGACGCGGCCGAGGACGTGATCGGCACCATCCGGGCCGGCGCCCGCGGCTACGTCACCAAGACCATCACCGGTCCCGAGCTGGTGGCGGCCATCGACCGGGTCCGGGACGGCGACGCCGTCTTCTCGCCACGTCTGGCCGGATTCGTGCTCGACGCCTTCGCCGGCACCATCGAGGTGGCCGCGGTGGACGAGGACCTCGACCGGCTCACCGAGCGGGAGCGCGAGGTGATGCGGCTGATCGCGCGCGGATACGCCTACAAGGAGGTGGCGCGGGAGCTGTTCATCTCCATCAAGACGGTCGAGACCCACATGTCCTCGGTCCTGCGCAAGCTGCAGCTGTCCTCGCGGCACGAGCTGACTCGCTGGGCCTCGGACCGCCGACTCCTCTAGCCACCCTCCCGGCTGGGGGCGCGGGCGGCGCGGGATAGGGTCAGCCGCATGGAGTTCCTGCGCCTGGTCCTGCTGTTCCTCCACGTCCTGGGCTTCGCTGCGCTGCTCGGTGGGCTGCTGGTCCAGCTGCGCGATCCGGAGAAGAAGGTGCTGCCGATCATGCGCGACGGCATCGGCACCGCCTTCGTGACCGGGCTGCTGCTGGTGGGCGTGCTCGAGGGCCTCGGTTCGCCCGACCACGTGAAGGTCGCGGTCAAGCTGGTCGTCGGCCTGGTGCTGCTGGTGCTGGTGATGGCGAACATGCGCAAGCCACGGATCCCGGGCGGCCTCTACTGGGGCCTGCTCGCCCTGACCGTGCTCAACATCGGGGTCGCCGTGTTCTGGAGCACGGTCCACGCCTGACCGGCGACGACCGCCCGCGCCCGTGTCGGCGCGGGTCCGTAGGGTTGCCGGTGAGATGAGCGAGTCGTTCCCGATCCCCGGCCTCGAACAGCCCGTCGCCACCGACGACGAGCGCCCCGCGAGCCGACGTACCCCCACCTCCGAGGAGATCCTGGCGGGCCTCAACAACCCCCAGAGGGAGGCGGTGGTGCACGCCGGGGCGCCGCTGCTGGTGGTCGCCGGCGCCGGCTCCGGCAAGACCCGGGTCCTCACCCGGCGCATCGCCTGGCTGGTCGCCGAGCGCGGCGCCCACCCGGGGTCGATCCTGGCGATCACCTTCACCAACAAGGCCGCCACCGAGATGAAGGAGCGGGTCGAGGAGCTGGTCGGCCGGCGGGCGCGGGTGATGTGGGTGTCGACCTTCCACTCCGCCTGCGTGCGGATCCTGCGCAAGGAGATCCACCGCTTCGGCTACAAGTCCAACTTCTCCATCTACGACGCCGCCGACTCCCGGCGGTTGATGACCCTCGTCTGTCGCGACCTCGACCTGGACCCGAAGCAGTACCAACCGCGGGCGGTGCTGAACTGGATCTCGGGGTGCAAGAACCAGCTGCTGGACCACGAACAGGCCGCGGCCGAGGCCCACAACCGGATCGAGGAGGTCTACGCCGCGGCGTACGAGCTGTACCAGCGGCGGCTGCGCGAGGCCAACGCGCTGGACTTCGACGACCTGATCATGACCACCGTCCACCTGTTCCAGGCCCACCCGGACGTGCGCGAGACCTATCGTCGTCGCTTCCGCCACGTCCTGGTCGACGAGTACCAGGACACCAACCACGCACAGTACGCCCTGGTGCACCAGCTCTGTGCCCACGACCCGGAGGGCGGT
>CAZRKV010000084.1:0-10616 GCA_964600305.1 uncultured Nocardioides sp.
ACGTGCTCAAGGCGTACGGCGCCGAGGTCGTGGTCTGCCCCACCGCGGTCGAGCCCGAGCACCCCGACTCCTACTACAGCGTCTCGGACCGCCTCGTGCGGGAGACGCCCGGCGCCTGGAAGCCGGACCAGTACTCCAACGCCGACAACCCGCGGTCGCACTACGAGACGACGGGGCCCGAGATCTGGGAACAGACCGAGGGACGGGTCACCCACTTCGTCACCGGCATGGGTACCGGGGGCACGATCAGCGGCGTCGGTCGCTACCTCAAGGAGCACAACCCCGACGTCCAGGTGGTCGGAGCCGATCCGTCCGGCTCGGTCTACTCCGGTGGGACCGGACGCCCCTACCTGGTCGAGGGCGTGGGCGAGGACTTCTGGCCCGAGACCTACGACCCGGGCATCGCGGACCGCGTCATCGAGGTCTCCGACGCCGACTCGTTCGCCTTCACCCGCCGGATCGCCCGCGAGGAGGCGCTGCTGGTCGGGGGTTCCTCCGGCATGGCCGCCTTCGCCGCCCGGCAGCTCGCCCGCGAGCTCGCCGGTACGCCGGAGGGTCGGGACGCGGTCATCGTCGTGCTGCTGCCCGACTCGGGTCGCGGCTACCTCACGAAGATCTTCAACGACGACTGGCTGGCCCAGTACGGCTTCGCGACCACCGACGAGGAGGGTCGTGGTCGGCGTACCGTCGGTGACGTGCTCCGCGGCAAGTCCGGGCGACTGCCCGACCTGGTGCACACCCACCCGGGCGAGACCATCGCCGAGGCGGTGCACATCCTGCAGGAGTACCACGTCTCGCAGATGCCCGTGGTGCGCGCCGAGCCGCCGATCGTCGCCCAGGAGGTCGCCGGGTCGGTGTCGGAGCGCACCCTGCTCGACGCCCTGTTCACGGGCTCGGCGAGGCTGACCGACAAGGTCGAGGACCACATGTCCCTCCCCCTACCCACGATCGGGGCCAGCGCCCCGGCCCGGGACGCCGCCGTGCTGCTGGAGGACGCCGATGCCGCGCTGGTGCAGGAGGACGGAGCGCCGGTCGGGGTGATCACCCGCCAGGACCTGTTGGCGTTCCTCACCAGCGAGTGATCCCGATCGTCGGGCCCCGACCGGGGACCGACGACCCGCCGTCCGAGCCCGCCTGCGGAGCCGAACCCGCAGGTTGTGGTTACCTGTGGTGCGCAGGGGAACCGACGGGAGGTGGGCCGATGTGGGAGTTCATCACCGAACGCCGGGTCGACATCGCCTACAACGCCTTCCAGCACGCCAACCTGGTGGGCCAGTCGGTCCTGATCGCGACGGTGCTGGCCGTCGCCCTGGCGGTGCTGGTCACGCGGGTGCGCCGGCTCGAGCCGGTCGCGAACGCCCTCTCCGCGATCGGCCTCACGCTGCCGTCGTTCGCCCTCGTGGGGCTGCTGATGCCGGTGACCGGCCTCGGTGCGGGGACGGCGGTGCTCTGCGTCGTCTTCTACGCGACCCTGCCGGTGCTGCGCAACGCCGTCGTGGGGCTGCAGGGGGTGGACGAGGTGCTGCTGGAGTCCGGCCGCGGCATGGGCATGAGCGAGGTCCGCACCCTGCTCCAGGTCCGGCTGCCGCTGGCCTGGCCGGTGATCCTCGCGGGCATCCGCACCTCCACCCAGATGACGATGGGGATCGCCGCGATCGCGGCGTACGTCCTGGGGCCGGGCCTGGGCGGCTACATCTTCACCGGCCTGGCGCAGAGTGGCGCCGAGAACGCACTCCGCTACGCCCTGGTCGGCACCGTCGGCATCGTCCTCATCGCGATCCTCGCCGACCTGGCGCTGCTGGCGCTGGGACGACTGACCATCCCGAAGGGAATCCGAGCCGCATGAGCCAGACCGACCAGCAGCGACCGACCGGACCCGACGGCGGGATCAGCGGCGCCGAGATCACCCTGGACCGGGTGGTCAAGCGCTACCCGGGGCAGGCCGACGCGGCCGTGGACGAGCTGTCGCTGGAGATCCCCGCCGGGGAGATCGTGATGTTCGTCGGGCCCTCCGGGTGCGGCAAGACGACCTCGCTGAAGATGATCAACCGCCTGATCGAGCCCACCTCGGGGACGATCACCATCGACGGGCGTGACATCCGGGACCAGGATGCCAACGAGCTGCGCCGGGGTATCGGCTACGTCATCCAGGGCGGCAGCCTGTTCCCGCACATGACGGTCGCCCGCAACATCGCCACCGTGCCGAAGATGCTGGGCTGGGACGACGACCGGATCCGCTCCCGCACCGAGGAGCTGCTCGACCTGGTCGGCCTCGACCCGGACCTGTACCGCGACCGCTACCCCCGTGAGCTCTCGGGCGGCCAGCAGCAGCGGGTGGGTGTCGCCCGGGGCCTGGCGGCCGACCCCCCGGTGATCCTGATGGACGAGCCGTTCGGGGCCGTCGACCCGATCACCCGGCAGCGGCTGCAGGACGAGCTGATCAGCATCCAGCGCGAGCTGCGCAAGACCATCGTCTGCGTCACCCACGACATCGACGAGGCGATCAAGCTCGGTGACCGGATCCTGATCCTGTCCGAAGGGGCGCAGATCGCCCAGTTCGACACCCCCGAGAACATCCTGGCGGCTCCCGCCAACGACTTCGTGGCGGACTTCGTCGGCGCCGGCTCCACCCTCAAGCAGCTGTCGCTGTCGCGGATCTCCGAGCTCGACCTCGGCGAGACCACCACGGCCACGGTCGGTGAGCCCGTCGACGACGTCGTACGCCGCGCGGAGGCCGCCGGCGACTCCGCCGTCGTGGTGCTCGACGAGCGCGGGCGCCCGCTGGGCTGGCCCTGGGTGCGCCAGCTGCGCCAGCAGGGCGACACCGTCGGCGGACGGGGCTACCGGGACGTGGCGACCCTCGACGTGCGCGCCAACCTCAACGACGCCCTGGACACGATGCTCACCTCGGCCCACTCGATGGCCCTCGTGACCAGCGAGCGCGACCGCTACCTGGGGGTCGTGGACTTCGAGACCGTCACCGGGCACATGCGGGCCGCGGAGGAACGGGCGGCCCGGGACGTGGAGGCCGGTGGCGATGGCTGAGACCGCGGCCCAGCCGGCACCGGAGGCCACCGAGGAGGCCACCGGCGCCTCGCGCAGCATGACGCGGGAGACCCTGCTGATGCTGGTCCTCCCGCCGGTGCTGATCGCGGCTGCCGCCAGCGGCTACGTGTGGTGGGTGCAGACCGCGGCCCTGGACTCGGTGGAGGCCAACCAGCTGCGCTGGTCCGAGGTGCTCACCCTGACCCGGGAGCACATCGCCCTCACCTTCGTCTCCGCCGTCATCGTCGTGCTGGTGGCGATCCCGCTCGGGATCGTCCTCACCCGGGGGCGGATGCGGGTCGCCGCCCCCGCGGTGGTCGGATTCGCCAACGCCGGGCAGGCCGCGCCGTCGGTGGGCCTGATCGTGCTGCTGTTCCTGTGGCTCGGTGGCGGGTTCTGGACCGCCGTGATCGCCCTCAGCGTCTACGGGATCCTGCCGGTGCTCCGCAACACGATCGTGGGCATCCAGGGGGTCGAGCCGACCCTCGTGGAGGCGGGCCGCGGCATCGGCATGAGCTCCACCGCTGCCCTGCTGCGCATCGAGCTGCCGCTCGCCGTCCCGGTGATCATGTCCGGCGTCCGGACCTCGCTCGTCCTGCTGGCCGGCACCGCCTCCCTGGCCTGCTTCATCAACGCCGGCGGGCTCGGCGAGATCCTGCAGACCGGCATCACGCTCTTCCGGTTCTCCCTCATGGTCGTGGGGGCGCTGCTGATCGCCCTGCTCGCCCTGCTCATCGAGTGGCTGGGCCGCCTCCTCGAGTTCGTCGCCCGGCCGAAGGGGATCTGAGGTGTTCGAGGTGCTCCGCCGTCGCCACCGACCCGCGCTCCTGCTCGCGGCGCTGCTCGCCGGCTGCCTGCTGCTGGCGGGGTGCGGCCTCGGCACGGCCGGCGGGGCCGTGCGCTCCGCCGAGCTCGCCGGCGACGTCGAGGACGTCCCGTCCCTGGACGGCCTGGAGATCGCGGTGGGGTCGAAGAACTTCACCGAGAACATCATCCTCGGCAAGGTCACGACCACCCTGCTGTCCTCCGCGGGCGCGGAGGTCACCGACCTCACCAACATCCCCGGCAGTGCGGCCGCCCGGCAGGCGCTGCTCGAGGGCCAGGTCGACGCCTTCTGGGACTACACCGGCACCGGCTGGATCACCTACCTCGGCCACGACGAGCCGGTGCCCGGGGAGCAGGCGCAGTACGAAGCCGTCCGGGACGAGGACCTGGAGCAGAACGGCATCGTGTGGCTGCCACCTGCGGAGATGAACAACACCTACGGGTTCGCCGTCACCGAGCAGACCCGGGAGGAGTACGACATCTCCACGCTCTCCGAGATCAAGGACCTCCCGGTCGGGGAGCGCACCTTCTGTGTCGAGTCGGAGTTCACCAACCGGCCCGACGGGCTCCCCGGGATGCTCGAGACCTACGGCATCCCGCAGGGCCAGCCCGACGGCGTACCGGACCAGAACCTGGCGACCTTCCAGACCGGGGCGATCTACAACGCCACCGCCCAGGGCGCCTGCAACTTCGGGGAGGTCTTCACCACCGACGGGCGGATCCTCGCCCTCGACCTCACCGTGCTCGAGGACGACCGGGAGTACTTCCCGAAGTACAACGCCTCGCTCCTGGTCCGCGAGGAGGTCCTCGAGGAGCACCCGGCCGTCGAGGACCTGATGACGCCGGTCACCGATCGGTTGACCAACGACCTGATGCAGCGACTCAATGCCGAGGTCGACGTCGAGGGCAAGGAGCCCGCCGACGTCGCCCACGAGTGGCTGCTCGACGAAGGCCTGGTCACCGAGTAGGGGCGCCGGTCAGGCGACGAGCGGGTGGACGAGATCCACCTGCCAGCGGGCCGCCCGGTCATGGGGCGCTGCCGGGGCACCACTGGTGTAGGTGTGACCGGTCGGAGTCGTCACCTCGACCGTGTGCGGGCCGTCGGGGCCGCGGACGGGTCGGACCCGCCACCCGGTCGCCTGCTTCGCGTGGTTGCAGGCCTGGCAGAGCCCCTGACCGTTCGCGTAGCTGGTCTTCCCACCGTCCTCGCGGGGCCTGGCGTGATCGGTGTGCCGGATGGGGGCGTCACACCAGGGCATCCGGCACCGGTCGGCGTCGCGGAGGCGGATGAGGTCGGCCAGGGCCTTCGGAAAGGTCCGTTGGGTGGACTCCATGGCCACGAGCTGCCCCGTCGCGGGGTCGGTGTAGAGCCGGCGCAGGAAGGATGCGGCGCCCCGCTCGGAGCCGGTGGTGGCCAGCTCCCGGGCGAGGTCGGCGGGGATCGGGCCGTGTCCCTCGAGCCATCCGGGCTCGGTGCCCTGCTGCAGCAGCGTGTGATCGGTCATCACCAGGTTGATCCGGACAGGGGCTGCGGAACTGCTGCCGTCGGTCTCGGGCGGGGTGGCGTCCCACCGGGTCGGGTCGTAGTCGTCCGTGCTGGCGCCGGGGTGGAGCACGCGGTCGACGAGGGTGTCGGCCATGATCTGGCCCCGGCTGCGCGGGTCCCCGCCTGCCTTGAGCGCGTCGGCCTGCTTGCCCAGCGCGACGTGCACCGCGACCCCCTGGGCCACGGGGAGGTGCCCGGTCAGGTACGTCATCGAGTCCGGGGCGGGTCGGCAGGTCACGTTGCGCTCCGACTCCGCCCGGCGCCGCCGTTTCGCCACCGCTCCGGCGTCCAGCCGCATCGCGAGCCGACGCGCCTCGGCGACCAGCTCCCGGTCACCCAGCCTGGCCACGCGGTCAGGATCACCCGCGACCCGTCGATCGATCTCGCGACGATGCTCGGCGGAGACCGCGGCGGTCTCCCGGGCGAGCAAAGTCATCCGCCACTCGCTGAGCAGGCCCGACCGGAACGCCCGGCTCGCGCACGGCAGCTCGTCGGCGACCTTCGCCAACCCCAGCAGCCGAGCCGCTCGGTGGTGGGAGACCCGCCGGGCCATCCCGACCTGGGCCGCCACGCCTCGCCCCTGCCGGGCGGCCGGCACCCCGGCCGCAGCAGCTCGGGACCGCTCGGCGGCGTCCAGCGCCACGGTCGCGGCGGCCTGGGCGGCCTCGGCGGTGTTCTTGAGCTCCTCGCAGGCGCGCAGCAGCGCGACCAGCTCGGCAGGGCCCGTGTCGGCCGAGATGGCCTCGATGCCGGTCGACAGCTGCCTCTGCCACGCCTGTACCCCGTCTGCGTCGGGCTCCACGCCGGCGGCCGGCGGAGCCTGACGTTGCGGGGTGTCGAACATGTGTTCGAGTCTACCGTGTCGTGAGCCGCCTGTCCACCCCTCCTAGGATCGCGGGGTGCCCGAGCCGTCCCTGACCGTCGTCGTGCTGCTGGTGCTGGCCGGCCTGGCAGCCGGCTTCGTGGACGCCGTCGTCGGGGGCGGCGGACTCGTCCAGCTGCCCGCCCTCCTGGTCGGGCTCCCGGGGGCCAGCCCGGTCCAGGTGCTGGCGACCAACAAGCTCGCCTCGATCTGCGGTACGACGGCCAGTTCGGCGACCTACTACCGGCGGATCCGCCCCGACCCACGGACGTTCCTCCCGCTGATGGGGTTCGCGTTCCTCGGCTCCGTGGGGGGCGCCGTGGTCGCGACCTGGATCCCCAGGTCGGCCTTCGACCCGATCGTGCTCGCGGCGCTCGTCCTCGTCGGCGGCTACGTGCTGCTCCGTCCGTCGCTGGGAGTGGAGACCGTGCTGCGGTTCTCCGGGCGCGCGCACCTGGGCGCCGCGATGGCGACCGGGCTGCTGGTCGGCTTCTACGACGGTGTCCTGGGGCCCGGGACCGGCTCCTTCTTCGTCATCACCCTGGTCGGGCTGCTCGGCTACAACTTCCTCGAGGCCTCGGCGAAGTCGAAGCTGGCCAACTGGGCGACCAACCTGGCCGCCCTGCTGGTCTTCGTCCCGCAGGGGGCGGTGCTGTGGGGGATCGGGCTGCTCATGGCCGCGGCCAACCTGGTGGGCGGCTGGCTGGGCGCCCGGTTGGCCGTCTCCCGAGGTGCCCGCTTCGTCCGGGTGTTCTTCATCGTGGTGGTCTCGGCCTTCATCGTGCGCATCGGGGGCGACGTGGTGGGGTGGTGGGGATGACGACGGACGGCCCCACGTCGTACCTCACCGTGGCGGGGGAGGGCGTGGCCGAGATCGAGGTGAAGCGCTCCCGCTTCCGCGCCCGCGTGCTGCGCGTGGCCGACGAGGAGGAGGCCCGCGCCGTGGTCGAGGAGGAACGGCGGCGCCACTGGGATGCCCGCCACCACTGCTCGGCCTTCGTCCTCGGGCCCGACGGCGCCGTCCAGCGGTCCTCCGACGACGGGGAGCCCTCCGGCACCGCGGGCGCCCCGATGCTCGAGGTGCTCCGCGGCCGGGACGTCAGCGACGTGGTCGCCGTGGTCACCCGCTGGTTCGGCGGGGTGCTCCTGGGCGCCGGCGGCCTGGTGCGGGCGTACGGCGACGCCACGCGCGCCGGCCTGGACGCGGCAGGGGTGCTGCGGCGCGAGCTCCTGACCGAGCACCGCCTGGTGCTCACCCACGCGCAGGCCGGCCGGGTCGAGTCCGAGCTGCGGGACGAGGGTTTCCGGGTCTTGGACACGGGCTGGGCCCAGGAGGTCACCCTGCTCCTGGGGGTCCGGGCCGGGCAGGAACCGGCGTTCGCAGCCGCCGTCGCCGAGCTCACCGGCGGCGAGGCGTGGCCGGAAGCGGTCGGCAGCACGTGGGTCGACCTCGCCTGACGGCGTACCGTGACGGGATGATCGAGCCGCTGTGGACGACCGTCTTCATCGACGTGCCCGCAACGGCACGCCCCGCCGCCGAACGGTTCTGGTCCGACGTCACCGGGTACGACGTGACCCCGCCCTGGGGCGCCCACGGCGAGTTCTCGACGCTCCAGCCGCCGCAGGGTGACCCCTTCCTCGGGGTGCAGGAGGTCGGCTCGGGGACACCGGGCGTGCACCCGGACCTGCACGTGAGGGACATCGGGGCGGCGGCCCGCGAGGCCGAGGCGGCCGGAGCGACCCCGGTGCACGCCCAGCAGGGGATCACGGTGCTCCGGTCCCCGGGCGGGCTGCCGTTCTGCCTGGTCGGGGCCGGCCCGCGCCACCGACCGGCCCCGACCGAGTGGGCCGAATCGGGGCGCAGCCTGGTCGACCAGATCTGCCTCGACGCACCACGGTCGGCGCACGATGCCGAGGCGGAGTTCTGGAGCGGGCTGTTCGGTTGGGAGCTGCGCGGGGGGCGCCCGGCCCGGTTCGCGGAGTACTCCCGGTTCCGGGTGCCACAGCACCTGCCGGTGCTGTGGTTGCTGCAGCGGCGCGAGGACGACGAGGGCCCGGTCCGGGCCCACCTGGACCTCTCCGCGGACGAGCGCGAGGAGGAGGTCCGCCGCCACGTCGACCTCGGTGCGACCGTGCTGGACACCCGCGAGCGCTGGACGGTGCTGCGGGACCCGGCGGGGGCGGCGTACTGCATCACCGACCGGGAGCCGGGAGTCAGGCCGGACTGACCGCGTCGGCGCTCGCCGGTCGACGGGCCCCGGTCCTTGTAGGGTCCGGATCGATGGACGAACGCCGCGACCCGCCCACCGCCAGCGACGAGGTCACCACCCTGCTCGGGTTCGTGGAGTACCTCCGCGGCACGATCCTCTGGAAGACCGAGGGGCTGGACGCCGACCAGCTCGCGCAGCGGCTGGCGCCGTCGACGATGACCCTGGGTGGGCTGCTCAAGCACCTCGCCGGTGTCGAGGACTGGTGGCTCTCCTGCGTCCTGCTCGGGCACGACGACGCCCCGGAGTTCGCCGGGGTCGACTGGAGCGCCGACCCGGACTGGGAGTGGCACAGCGCGACCGAGCACTCACCCGAGGAGCTCCGCGCCATGCTCACGCGCGCCATCGACCGCTCTCGCGCCCACGTCGACCGGGTGCTCGCCGGGCCGGACGGCCTGGACACCCGTGCGGCCCGGGCGCCCCACCACGGGGAGGAGCCGGTCACGCTGCGCTGGATCCTGTTCCACCTGATCGAGGAGTACGGCCGGCACTGCGGGCACGCCGACCTGTTGCGCGAGGCGATCGACGGCACCACCGGCGAGTGAGCCGAGGGTCAGGCCGGATCGAGGCCACTCACTCCGCGAGCGGTCGTCCCTCCCGGCTCCCGACGTAGGCGGACGCCCGGAGCCGGGCCAGCCAGGCGGGGCCCAGCCGCCAGCCCGGAGGATGTTGCCGGACCGGGTCCAGGGCCAGGTCCGCCTCGGTGAGCCCGGCGGCCCGGTCCAGCCGCATCCGGCCCGAGGCGTGCACCCGGCCACGGATGTCGACCTCCTGCACGGTCACCTCGAACGGCACCGACAGCGCCGCCGCGTCCGGCCGGTTCGAGCGCGCCGCGTCGCGATGGACGAGGAAGCGCACCCACCGGACCACGCGTCCGCGCCGGTAGTACATCAGGCTGTCCAGCTGCGTCCCCGCCCATCCGGACGAGGGCAGCAGCACCCGCCGCAGGCCGGGCACCGAGGCGGTGCTGGTGGCCAGCAGGTCCACCGGGTCCGCCGCCTCGGGGTCGATGCGCACCCCGAGGCCGAGGGCATCCGGCACCGAACCCGGCGTCCCCGCCCCCTTGGAGAGCCGCACCAGCACCGGGTGGCGTCCGGCGGGCAGGCCGAGGAAGCCGTCCGACAGGTCGAGGTGACCGGTCACGCTGCGACCGACCGGGTGGAAGGCCGGTGCTCGACGTCCCCGCGCCACCAGCGCGAAGAGCCGCTCGACCGGGCCGGAGCTGGTCGTACCCATGGCGGGACGGTATCCCCCCGAGGGGTGACCAAACCCGCCCGCGGCCCGGTGACGGTTGCGGGGCGGACTAGCGTGGGGCCCGTGACGACGCACCGGGTGAGCACCGAACGTCCCAGCCCCACGACCCTCGGCGAGCTCCGCGCGCGCGGCCACGAGCTGGTCGGGCTCAAGGAGGAGATCCGTACCAACCTCCTGGCCCGACTGGCCTCCGGGGAGGACCCGTGGCCGGGGCTGCACGGGCTCGAGGACACCGTCATCCCACAGCTGGAGCGCGCGATCATCGCCGGCCACGACGTGGTCCTGCTCGGCGAGCGCGGCCAGGGCAAGACCCGCCTGCTGCGCACCCTGGTCGGGTTGCTGGACGAGTGGACCCCGGTGATCGAGGGGTCCGAGCTGGGGGAGCACCCCTACGACCCGGTCACCCCGGAGGCGGTACGCCGCGCCCGCGAGCTCGGCGACCGGCTGCCGGTCGCGTGGCGCCACCGCAGCGAGCGGTACGCCGAGAAACTGGCCACCCCCGACACCTCGGTCGCCGACCTGATCGGTGACGTGGACCCGATGAAGGTCGCGGAGGGTCGCACCCTCGGGGACCCCGAGACGATCCACTTCGGCCTGATCCCCCGCAGCCACCGGGGCATCGTGGCGATCAACGAGCTGCCGGACCTGGCCGAGCGGATCCAGGTGGCGATGCTGAACGTGATGGAGGAGCGGGACATCCAGGTGCGCGGCTACGTGCTGCGGCTGGACCTCGACGTGCTGGTGGTGGCCAGCGCCAACCCCGAGGACTACACCAACCGTGGCCGGATCATCACCCCGCTGAAGGACCGCTTCGGCG
>CAZRKV010000085.1:0-10561 GCA_964600305.1 uncultured Nocardioides sp.
AGCAGCGCCTTGGCGACCCGTCCGGGCACGTCGGAGAAGATCAGGTCGGCGACCTCGTCGTTGGAGCGGCGCAGTCGCGCGGCGAGCTGGGAGAGCAGGCCGCGGGCGACGGTGGGACGGCCCTCGAGCCAGGTGAGCATGTCCTCGTGCGACAGCGAGGCGAAGGTGGCGTCGGTCACGGCGGTGACGGTGGCCGAGCGGGGTCCGGGGTCGAAGAGGGACAGCTCGCCGAACATCTGCCCGGGCCCCATGATTGCCAGCAGGTTCTCCCGCCCGTCGGGTGAGCTGCGGCCGAGCTTCACCTTGCCGTCGAGGACGACGTAGAGCCGGTCGCCGGCGTCCCCCTCGTGGAAGAGCACCTCACCGCGGCGCAAGCGGGTCTCGGCGACCGACGCCTGCAGCGCGCTGGCCGCCTCGTCGTCGAGCGCGCTGAACAGCGGAGCCTGACGAAGTACGTCGGTGTCCACGGGCGTCCTCCCACAAGAAGATCCATCGAGTCGGCCCGCCGGTCGCACGGGTCCGCTCCCGATCCTAACCAGAGGTGTGCCGCACGGCACATCGGCGCGGCCCTGCGCCGCCCGCGTGCGCGGCCCACCGTAGGCTGTCGGCGTGTCGCCAGCACGTCGGAAGCAGCCCGATCCCGCCTCGGAGACGCGGACGTCGTTGGTCCGCCGGGCGCGCCGGATCAACCGCGTCCTGGCCGAGACCTACCCCGACGCCCGCACCGAGCTCGACTTCGACGGACCCTTCCAGCTGCTGGTGGTCACGGTCCTCTCGGCCCAGACCACCGACAAGCGCGTCAACGCGGTGCGTCCGCACCTGTTCGCCGCCTATCCCGATGCGGTCGCGCTGGCCGGCGCCGACCGCGGGCACCTCGAGGAGCTGCTGGGTCCCCTCGGGTTCTACCGCGCCAAGTCCGAGACCCTCCTCAAGCTCAGCCAGGCCCTGGTCGAGCGGCACGACGGCGAGGTCCCGCCCCGGCTGGCCGACCTGGTGAAGCTCCCCGGCGTGGGCCGCAAGACCGCGAACGTGGTGCTGGGCAACGCCTTCGACATCCCGGGGATCACCGTCGACACCCACTTCGGTCGCCTGGCCCGCCGCTTCGGCTGGACCCGCGAGACGGACCCGGTGAAGGTGGAGCACGCCGTGGGCGAGCTCTTCCCGCGCCGCGACTGGACGATGCTGAGCCACCACCTGATCTGGCACGGGCGCCGGATGTGCCACGCCCGCACCCCGGCGTGCGGGGTCTGCCCGGTGGCGCGCTGGTGCCCGGCGTACGGCGAGGGTCCGACCGACCCGGACGCCGCGGCCGCCCTCGTGCGCGACGGGGGGCGCGCGTGAGCCGGGCTGCCCTGGCGGTGGCGGCCGCGGCCGTCCTGGTGGCCGCGGCCTGCGGCCCGGCCGAGGACGGGGACGCGGGCGGGTCGGCGTACGACGTCCCGAGCACGGGCCCGGCGAAGATCGACGTGGACACCCCGCAGCTGCGCCGGATGAAGCGCGCCGCCGGGGTGGAGGCGTGCGAGCCGGGCGACGGCGACCCGGTCGAGGGTGGCCTGCCCGAGCTCACCCTGCCCTGCTTCGGTGGCGGTGAGGACGTCCAGCTGTCCTCGCTCCGGGGTCCGATGGTCGTCAACTTCTGGGCGGTGTGGTGCAAGCCGTGCCGGGACGAGATGCAGATCCTGCAGGCCTTCCACGAGCGGTACGGCGACCGGGTGGACGTGATCGGCATCGACTACGAGGACGTGCAGGTCGAGGCGGCGATGGAGCTGGTGGACGAGACGGGCGTGACCTACCCGCTCCTGGCCGACACCCAGTCCGAGCTGAGCGGGGCCGACCCGCTGCCGACCCTGCGTGGCCTGCCCTTCCTGGTGCTCGTCGACGAGGAGGGCCGGGTCGCGCACCAGGAGTTCGTGGAGATCGAGTCGGTCGACGAGCTGGCCACCCGGGTGGAGGAGCACCTGGGGGTGGAGCTGTCATGACCCGGATCCCGGACTGGCTGGAGCCGGTGCGCGGCGGTGCGAACCGGGTGTCGGTGCACGAGCTGACCCGCTTCCAGCCGCCCGAGGGCGACGCGACGCTGCGCCGCGGCGCCGTGCTGATGCTCTTCGGCGAGGGGCCGTACGGCGGCGAGCTGCTGCTGACCGAGCGGGCCCACCACATGCGGTCGCACCCGGGGCAGGTCTCCTTCCCCGGCGGCGGGATCGACCCGGGGGAGACCCCGGAGGACACGGCGCTGCGCGAGGCCCGGGAGGAGACCGGCCTGGACCCGGACGGGGTGACCCTGTTCGGGCGGCTCCCCGAGCTCTGGCTGCCGCCGAGCAACTTCGCGGTCACGCCGGTCCTGGGGTGGTGGCACGACCCCGGTGAGGTGCGCGTGGAGAGCGAGGACGAGGTGCACGCGATCCACCACGCCCCGATCGAGGAGCTGCTGGACCCGGCGCACCGGATCAACGCCCGGCACCCCAGCGGGTTCCTGGGCCCCGGCTTCCTGGTCGGGCCCGACCACCGGGTGCTGCTGTGGGGCTTCACGGCCGGGATCATCGCCCGGTTGTTCGACTTCATCGGGTGGACACGCCCGTGGGACGAAGGGCGCGTGGTGGACGTGCCGTCGTACATGCTGGAGGGCCAACCCGTGTCCGCCGCACGGGCGAACACCATGCTGGACATCGAGGACGAGGACGAGGACCCGGACACGTGAACGCTCTCGACTGGATCCTCGTGGTCCTGGTGCTCGCCTACGCCCTCTCCGGCTACTGGCAGGGCTTCGTGACCGGGGCCTTCGCGACCGTCGGCCTGCTCCTCGGTGGATTCCTCGGCATCTGGGCCGCGCCGCAGCTGCTGCAGGAGGCCGAACCCTCGCTGTGGGTGACGCTCGGGGCGCTGTTCATCGTGATCGTGTCGGCCACCATCGGGCAGGCCCTCTTCCAGTACGCCGGCGCCCGGATCCGGGCCCGGATCCGGTGGCAACCGGTGCGTGCGGTGGACGCGCTCGGGGGCGCGCTGCTCTCGGCGCTGGCGGTGCTGCTGGTCGCCTGGGCGCTGGGGGTGGCGGTCTCGGGGTCGCGGATCGGTCCGGTCACCGCGCAGGTCCGCGGCTCGACCGTGCTCGCGGAGGTCGACCAGCGGCTCCCCGACGAGGCGCAGGGCATGCTGCAGGCCTTCAACAACGTGGTCGGGGCAACCTTCTTCCCCCGCTACCTCGAGCCGTTCGCGCCGGAGCGGATCGTGGAGACCCGCCGGCCGCCGCAGCGGATCCGCAACAACGAGCAGATCGCCGCGGCCGAGGCCAGCGTGCTCAAGATCCGCGGCCAGAACGCCTGCGGCCGCGGGGTGGAGGGCACCGGCTTCCTCTACGGCGACGACCGGTTGATGACCAACGCCCACGTCGTGGCCGGTGTCGACAGCCCGGAGGTGTCGATCGACGGGGACGCGGTGGCGGCCGAGGTCGTCCACTACGACCCGGACCTCGACGTGGCGGTGCTCGCCCTGGACGACCGGGGCCGGCCCGCGCTCGCCTTCGACCGGCAGGCCGGGCCGCAACAGGGGGTCGCCGTGCTCGGCTACCCCCAGGACGGCCCGTACGACGTGCAGGCGGGCCGGATCCGCTCGGAGCAGCGGCTGCGCTCCCCCAACATCTACGGCACCGGCTCGGTGATCCGCGAGGTGTTCTCCGTGCGGGGCCTGATCCGTCCGGGCAACTCCGGTGGGCCGCTGGTGGACGGCGACGGCGAGGTCGTCGGGGTGGTGTTCGCCGCCTCGGTGACCGACGCCGAGACCGGCTACGCCCTCACGGCCGAGCAGGTCCGGGAGAGTGCGGCCCAGGGGCGGCTCAACAGCCAGCCGGTGTCGACCGGCGACTGCGCCACCTGAACCTGCCCGGACCGGGCGGGGTCAGCCCCGCTTCCAGATCTCCTTGGTCTCCTGGGCCTGGTGGATCGCCCGCTCGGGGGCGCGCACCTGCTTGACCTTCTTCACGCCGACCATGACCAGGACGGCGGTGATCACGGCGTACAGGCCGGCGACGATCAGGAACGCCCAGTGCAGGGAGAGGCCGGCGCCGTTCCAGTGGATGAAGTAGGCCAGCGCCACCGACAGCATGATCACCATCAGCACGGCGATGAACGCGGCGGCCGCGAACAGCCCGGCGCCGAGGCCGCCGAACTTCATGCTCACCTTCAGCTCGGACTTGGCGAGCTGGATCTCCTTCTGGATCAGGGTGGAGATGTCGCGGCTCGCGTCGGTGACGAGCCGGCCGATGGTGGGTTCGCTGTCGAAGTCCTGCGCGGATGCCATGGGTCTTCTCTCTGCCGTCGAGGACGATGCTTCCCGGCGACCCTACCGTTCCGGGTCGGCCGGAGGGGAGCCGGACGCGTCGGTGCCGTCCCCCGTGTCGGGCGCCTCGTGCGGGCCCAGGGCCGAGGACCGGGTGCGCGGGTCGAGCTCCTCCTGGGAGCGGTAGGCCGCCCGGCCGAGGACGTTGCTGGCGACCGAGGAGACCACGAGCGAGGCGCCGACGGCGAGGACGGCCTTGACCATGTCCCCGGCCACGAAGCCGTCGTTGCCGATCTCGTTGACGAGGACGCCGAGGATGATGAGGGGGAGCCCGGCGCCGGTGGCGGGGCTGAGGTTGTTCACCCGGCTGATGGCGTCCCGGGAGCGCAGCATGCCCACCGCGGTGACGAGGAAGTAGAGCGCCCCGGCCACCACGAGCACGCCGGCGACCGCCGTGGCCACGCCGCTCATCGTTCCCCCCGCGTGAGCATCCGGGCCAGTGCCACGGTCGCCAGGATCCCGGAGAGGGTCGCCAGCAGCAGCACGTCGAAGAGCACCATCGTCCCGCGCCAGGCGCCGGTGAGGGCGAAGATCGCGATGGCGCAGAAGAAGAGCAGGTCGGAGACGACCGCCCGGGTGGCGTCGTCGGGGCCGAGTGCCACCCGGACCAGGCCCAGGACGAACGACACCAGCAGGATGCCGAGGGCGACGGCGAGCACCCACCCCATGTCAGGACCTCCCCCGTGTCGTGGCCAGCACCTGCCGGCGCATGCCGGTGAGGTCGGCGAGGACCTGCTCCTCGTCCTCGCCGAACAGGCTCTGGACGTACGCCGCCCGCGGCCCGTGCTCGTCGGCGGGGGCGATCCCCAGCACGAGCGTGCCGGGGGTGATCGTGATCGAGCTGGTCAGGAGGGTCACCTCCAGGTCGGTCATCCCCTCCATGGGGAGCTTGACGATCCGGGGAGCCTGGGTGGACCCGGGGGTCAGCACGTCGGCGGCCAGGCGCAGCACCGAGACCACGAGCTGCCACACCAGCCAGGGCGCGTAGCGGAGGAAGAAGCGGAGCAGCGCCATCACCCCATCACCTCCGTCGCGTAGCCCTCGGCGTCCAGGAGGGCCTCGGCCGCCCGCAGGCAGATCTCCCAGACCGGCCCGGCGCCCACGAAGGCCACCAGGGAGACCGCCAGCAGGGCACCGGAGGGCACCAGCAGGCGGGTGGGGATCCGCCGGTCCTCCGGGACCACCGGCGGGTCGTGCGGGCCGTGCGGCTTGCTGCCCCGCGAGGGCATCTCCTCCAGGGGCGGCCCCCAGAAGACCTCGCTCCACAGGTGGATCATCGAGAGCAGCGCACCGATGCTGGCGAGCACGACGACGCCCAGCAGCACCCACATCCAGGTCGGTTCCAGGTCGGTGAGCGCCCAGACCGCCCCGACCTTGCCGAAGAATCCCGAGGAGGGGGGCAGGCCCACCAGCGACATCAGGCCCAGGGCCACGATGACCGCCAGGCCCCGGTCGCGGCGCATCAGTCCGGAGAGCCCCCGGAACTGGCCGGTGAGATAGGTCCGCTCGATCGCGCCGGACGCGAGCAGCAGCGACCCCATCACCAGGATGTGGTGGACCATGTAGAAGATGCCGGCCGCCAGCCCCAGCCGGGTCGCGACCCCCAGCCCGACGAGGATGTAGCCGATCCCGGCGACCATCTGCCAGGCCAGGCTGCGCCGGATGACACGCTCGCCCAGCGAGCCGTAGGAGCCGGTGACCACGGTGATGGCGAGCACGGCGAGCACGAGCGGTGCCCATCCCGGGGCGCCCTCCAGGACGATGCTGTGGACGCGGTACATCGCGTACAGGGCCACCTTGGTGTGCAGCGCGGAGAAGAGCGCCATCACCCCGGCCGACGTGGCGGGGTAGGAGCGCGGCAGCCACCCGTGGACGGGGACGGCGCCGGCCTTGATCGCCAGCGCCAGCAGCACCACGCCCAGGGCCAGCGTCAACCGGCCGTCGTCGGTCCCGGAACCGGCGAGGACGCCGAGGTTCACCGACCCGGCCACGCCGTAGGTGAGCGCCACCCCCATGAGCAGGACGGTCGAGGTCATCAGGTTGACCACGACGAAGACCCGGCCGATGCCGAGCCGGCGCCAGGTGCCGGTCATCGCGATCAGGGCGTAGGACGGGAGCAGCATCACCTCGATGAAGACGAAGAGGTTGAACAGGTCCCCGGTGAGGAGTGCACCGTTCACACCGGAGGTGAGCATGAGCGCCAGGGCCGGGAAGAACCGCAACCGCGCCTCGCCGCAGAGCACGGCGAAGACCGAGCAGGCCACGGTCGTGATCCCGGTGACGGTCAGCATCAGGGCCGAGAAGGTGTCGGAGACGAAGGGGATCGCGATGCCGGGCACGAAGCCACCCACGTGGTGGGCGACCACCGGTTCGGAGGTGTGGTGCCACAGCAGGGCCACGCCCCCGGCCGTGGTGACCGCCGGCACGCCCAGGTGCAGCACCCGCTGGACCCAGGTCCACGGGACGATCGCCGCGGCAGCGGCCGCCGCGAGCGGCAGCACGACGAAGAGGGGGAGGAGGGCGCCGGTCATCCGCGGTGCTCCTCCCCGGTCTCGGGCATCAGGTGGGTGTCGTCGTCGCGGCCGAGGGCGGCCAGCGCCAGCATCACCACGGTGACGGCCAGCGTGATCACGATGGCGGTCAGCACGAAGGCCATCGGCAGCGGATCGCCGGCGGCCCCCTGGCCCTCCGCGCCCACGACCGGCTCGCCGCGCCAGGCGGGTACGCCGGCCGCGAGCAGCACCAGGTTCGCGGCATGGCTGAGCAGGGTGATGCCGAAGATGATCCGGATCATCCCGTCCTGGCAGAGCAGGTAGGTCCCGCCGGCGACGAGGACGGCGATGGTGAGGGGCAGGATGCTCATCGGTTCGCCTCCGTCGGGTCGGCCACCCGGTGCGAGTGGGGATCCTGCAGGCCGGGGCCGGGGTCGCGCGGCCCGCCCAGCAGGTCGAAGGCCGCCAGGACCATCCCGAGGACGGCCATCGAGACCCCGACGTCGAACAGCATCGAGGTGGTCAGGTGCACCTCGCCCACGTAGGTGTGCAGCGGCTCGAGGAACGACCCCTTCACGTAGCCGATGACGCCGGTGCCGAGGGCGACCAGCACGCCTCCGCCGATCAGCCACACCGGCAGGGGTCCTCCGACCAGCGGGCGGTCGGTGCTCCGGGCGAGGTAGAGCAGGGCCAACCCGACGGCGGCGACCAGCGCGGCGATGAAGCCGCCACCGGGCTCGTTGTGGCCGCGGTAGAAGATGACGAGGGCCAGCACCACCAGCGCGGGGAGCAGCACGCGCAGCAGCAGCCGCATCGGCACCAGGTTGGCGGCGGCGTCGGTCATCGCCCGGCTCGCCTGCGGGTCGGGCAGGGACCGGTGGGGGCGCAGCCCGGGGTCACGGGCCGCCTCGTCCTGCCCGCGGGGGACGGTGCGCAGCACGGCCACGATCGCCACCCCGGCCATGCCCAGGACGGCGAGCTCGCCCAGGGTGTCGAGCGCCCGGAACTCCACGAGGATCACGTTGACGAGGTTCGTCGCCCCGGAGACGTCGTACCCCTCCGAGAGGTAGTACTCGGCCGGGTCGGAGCGGTCGCGGCGGCCGGTGAGCAGCCAGGTCGCGAAGCCGGCACCCACGCCGAGCGACAGCGCGAGCGTGACGAACGAGCGCTGCTGGGGCCGGGGGCGGTGGAACGTCGCGGGCAGCATCCGCAGCACCAGCATGATCACGGTGATCGTGAGCACCTCGACCATCAGCTGGGTGAGGCCGACGTCGGGCGCGCCCAGGGAGAACAGCTGCACGGTGACCGCGATGCCGACGCCGCTGAGGAAGACGGCGCCGCCGATGCGGGACCGGGTCAGGCAGACGCCGACCACGGCCAGCACGATCAGGGCCAGCAGGGCCACGTCCACCCAGCGCCACAGGTCCTCGCGGGGGGCGGGGAGGTCTCCGCCCACCAGCAGCCAGGCCGAGCCGCCGACCAGCAGGGTGGCCAGCGCGACCAGCGGCGGTGTCACGTGGCGGATGGGGTGGTCTGCCTCCACCAGGTGGGAGAACCGGCGTCCCAGGCGGGCGGAGACCGCGGCCACGAGCTCGATGGCCCAGGCACCGTCGCGGGGCAGCAGCGGGCGCTGCTCGAGGCGGGCCCGCACCGTCCGGCGGCCCCGGATGATCAGCAGCCCGACCAGGACCACGAGTCCCGAGAGGGCCAGCTCGAGGTTGACGCCGTGCCAGAACGCGAGGTGGGGGTGGGCCTCCCCGGCCATCGCCGTGACCGCGGCGCCCACCGGGGCGTCGAGCACGCCGACGCCGAGGGCGAGCGGCAGGCCCACCCAGATCGGGAGGGCTGCGGGCACCAGCAGCAGCGGACCGGCCTCGTGGGCGTCCTCGACCTCCCGGGTGCCGTCGATGAAGGCGCCGTACACGATCTTGGCGCAGTAGGCGAAGGTGAGCATCGCCCCGCCGACGGCGCCGGCCAGCGCGGCCGGTCCGGCCCAGGCCGGCCCGGGGGCCTCGAGCATGGCGGCGAAGATGGCCTCCTTGCTCACGAAGCCGATCAGCGGCGGCAGGCCGGCCATCGCCGCGGTGCCGAGGACCACGGTCGCCAGCGACCAGGGCATGACGCGGCCGAGGGCCGGCAGGCGCCGGATGTCACGGGTGCCGGCGGCATGGTCGACCACCCCGACCATCATGAACAGCCCGGACTTGAACAGCGCGTGCGCGATCGTGTGCAGCACCGCGGCGGTGAGCGCGGCCTGGGTGCCGATGCCGATGGTGGCGGTGATCAGGCCCAGCTGGCTGACCGTGGAGTAGGCCATCAGCTTCTTCAGGTCCGTCTGCTGCAGCGCGAACAGCGCGGCCATCGCCGAGGTGAACAGGCCGACCGAGATCAGCGTGACGTTCCAGACCGGGACCCCCCGGAAGGCCTCGGAGAAGCGGAGCATCAGGTAGATGCCGGCCTTCACCACCGCCGCGGCGTGGAGGTAGGCGCTGACCGGGGTGGCGGCCGCCATCGCGTCGGGGAGCCAGGGGTGGAAGGGGAACTGGGCGGCCTTGGTGAAGCCGGACACCAGCACCAGCGTGGCCACGACCGTGGCCAGGCCCTCCTGGCGCGACCAGATGTCGGAGCCGAGCGCCTCGGAGAGGCTGGTGGACCCGGTGGCGGCGATGGTGACCACCACCGCGAGCAGCAGCGACAGCCCTCCGACGAAGGTCATGAAGAGGGTACGCCGCGACGCGGCCTCCCCGGCGGAACCGGACCGGGCGATGAGGAAGAACGAGGCCAGGGAGGTCAGCTCCCAGGTCAGGAAGAGCAGCACCAGGTCGTCGACGAGGACCAGGGCGACCATGGAGAAGGTGAAAGCGGTCATCCAGGCGTAGAAGTCCACCTGCCGGCCGTCGGGGAGGTACTCCACCGAGTAGGCGAGGACGACCGCACCGATCACCAGCGCGATGGCGACGAAGACCAGGCCCAGCCCGTCCATGCGCAGGGCCAGGTCCACCCCGAGGGCGGGCACCCAGGCCACCTCCTGGGTGACCGGCTCACCGTCCAGGACCCGACCGGCCTCGGGGAGCATGGCGAGGGCCAGGAGGGCCATCACCGCGGCCAGCGGCCAGCCGGAGCGGCGCCCGAGGAACGCGGTGAGGGGGAACACGGCGAGCGGGACCACGGCCAGGGCGGTGAGGAGCCACGCCATCGTCATCGCAGACCCTTCCGGCCAGGGTTCCGTGTCGTCACGCCGTGGCCGTCGCACTGCGGCGCCTCGGGCCGGAGAGGCGTGGGGGTCGAGACTAGCAACGGACGCCCCGGCCCAGCGGGGCCGGGGCGTCCGTCGGAGGGACCCGGTGTCAGCCGTCCGAGGAGCTGCTGGACATGCCCTGCTGGATCAGGTCCATCACCGAGGAGTCGGCCAGGGTGGTGACGTCACCGACCTCGCGGTGCTCGGCGACGTCCTTGAGCAACCGACGCATGATCTTGCCCGAGCGCGTCTTGGGCAGCTCCGGCACGATCATCAGCTGCCGTGGCTTCGCGATCGCGCCGATCTCGTGCGCGACATGGTTGCGCAGGTCCTTGACCAGGTCGCTGCCCTCGCCGGTCTCGTCGGCCTCGCCGACCGCCTCCTCCCGCAGGATGACGAAGGCGCACACCGCCTGGCCGGTGGTCTCGTCAGACGCCCCGACCACCGCAGCCTCGGCCACCTTCGGGTGGGAGACCAGGGCGGACTCGATCTCGGTGGT
>CAZRKV010000086.1:0-10498 GCA_964600305.1 uncultured Nocardioides sp.
CACCTGGACGGCATCAGCGACACCGACATCGCCGGGCTGAACATCCCCACCGGCATGCCGCTGCTCTACGAGCTCGACGAGCAGCTGGCCCCGACGCGACCCGGTGGGGAGTCCCTCGACCCCGACGCCGCGGCGGCGGCCGCCGCGGCCGTGGCCAGCCAGGGCCGCTGAACCGCCCTCAGCGCTGGGTCGCGACCTGCTCGAGCTGCTCGGGCACCGCGCCGGTGACGACGTAGACGATCCTGGCCGCCACCGACACCGCGTGGTCGGCGATCCGCTCGTAGTAGCGGCCCATCAACGAGATGTCGACCGCCGCCTCGACCCCGTGTGTCCAGTCCCCACCGAGCATGGCGGTGAAGGTGGAGCGGTGGAGCCGGTCCATCTCCTCGTCCTCCGCGGCCAGGGCGATGGCGTCCTCGGCGTCCCGCTCGGTGATGATCCGGGTGAGCCGGTGCGTCATGGACTCCGCGACCTCGGCCATCCGCTCGATGGTGGGGCGCATGTCGTCCGGCACGGCGACCCCGGGGACCCGGCGGCGCGCGATCTTGGCCACGTGGACCGAGTGGTCCCCCATCCGCTCCAGCTCGCCCACCATCCGGAGCGCGGCCACCAGGGTCCGCAGGTCCCCGGCGACCGGCTGCTGCAGCGACAGCAGCGAGAACGCGTTGTCCTCCACCCGTTCGCGCGCCCGGTCGATCTCCTCGTCGTCGCTGATCACCTGCTCGGCGACGGTGGCGTCGCCGTTCAGCAGGGCCTGGGTGGCCAGGCGGATGGACCTCTCGACCCGCTCGCTGATCTCGGCGAGGTCGACCAGGACGTGATCGAGCTGCTCGTGGAAGACGTCTCTCATGCCCTGCACGTTAGGCCCCCCGGGTGACCACCCGGCGGCACGGCGTGAACTGGAGGTGAACACTTGCTACATCCCGGGCGGTCCCGGGCGGCGGGGGCGCGGGCTGCGTACGATCACAGCGTGGATCCGACGACCCAGGCGCTCCTCGCTGCCCTGCTGGGGGCCGTCGTCGGCGGCGGCGCCGTGCTCGCCTGGCACGTGAGCGACCGCCAGCAGCACCGGCTGCCCGAGGTCGAGGAGCCGGCGGTGCCGCCCGGCGTGGCGGCCGTGCTGTCGGTCCTGCGCAGCTCGGCCGTCGTGGTCGACGCCGACGACACGGTGCTCAAGGCCTCGGCGCCGGCGTACGCCTACGGGCTGGTGCGCGGCGACCGTGTCGACGAACGGCAGCTGGCCGAGCTGGTGCAGCAGGTGCGCCGCGACGGGCAGATCCGGGAGAGCGAGCTCCAGATCCAGCGCTCGGGCCGCTCCCCGCTGACCCTGATCGCCCGGGTCGCGCCGCTGGGGGTCAGCCAGGTCCTCGCCCTGGTCGAGGACCGCACCCGGGAGCGCCGCGTGGAGGCGGTGCGCCGCGACTTCGTCGCCAACGTCAGCCACGAGCTCAAGACCCCCGTCGGGGCGTTGGCGGTGCTGGCCGAGGCGGTGCGCGACGCGGCCGACGACCCCGAGGCGGTCGAGCACTTCAGTGGACGGATGATCACCGAGAGCGATCGCCTCAACTCCCTGGTCCAGCGGATCATCGAGCTCTCCCGGCTGCAGGGGGACGACCCGGTCGAGGAGGCCCGTCCGGTCGAGGTGGACGAGGTGGTCGCCACCGCGGTCGACACCTGCGCGATCGACGCCGACACCCGGGGGGTCCTTGTCGCCACCACCGGTGAGACCGGCCTGTGGGTCAGCGGTGACCGCGACCAGGTCGCAGTGGCCACCGGCAACCTGGTCGCCAACGCCGTCGCCTACTCCACGCCCGGCAGCACCGTGTCCGTGGCGGTCTCCAGCACCGACGACACCGTCGACATCGCGGTCACCGACCAGGGCATCGGCATCCCGTCGGCCGAGGTGGACCGGATCTTCGAGCGCTTCTACCGGGTCGACCCGGCCCGGCGGCGGACCACCGGGGGCACGGGGCTGGGGCTGTCGATCGTCAAGCACGTGGCCGCCACGCACGGCGGGGACGTGTCGGTGTGGTCGGTGGAGGGCCAGGGCTCCACGTTCACGCTGTCGCTGCCGCGCCACCACCCCGGCCCGGACGAGGAGGAGGTAGGTCAGTGAGCAGGGTGCTCGTGGTCGAGGACGAAGCCAGCTACTCGGAGGCGTTGTCCTACATGTTGCGCAAGGAGGGCTACGAGGTGGCCGTCGCCGAGACCGGGGACGAGGCGCTCGCCGAGTTCGACCGGCACGGGGCCGACATCGTGCTGCTGGACCTGATGCTCCCGGGGATCCCCGGCACCGAGGTCTGCCGCCGCATCCGCCAGGTCTCGCAGGTCCCGGTGATCATGGTGAGCGCCAAGGACGACGAGGTGGACAAGGTGGTCGGGCTGGAGCTCGGCGCCGACGACTACGTCACCAAGCCCTACTCGCCGCGGGAGCTGGTGGCCCGGATCCGGGCGGTGCTGCGGCGGGGCGCCGCCGAGGTGGCTCCGGAGACCACCACCCTGGAGGCCGGCCCGGTTCGGATGGACGTCGAGCGGCACGTGGTGACCGTGGACGGCGACGAGCAGCGACTGCCGCTGAAGGAGTTCGAGCTGCTGGAGATGTTCCTCCGCAACCCCGGTCGCGTGCTCACCCGGGGCCAGCTCATCGACCGGGTCTGGGGCTCGGACTACGTCGGCGACACCAAGACCCTCGACGTCCACGTCAAGCGCCTGCGCGCCAAGCTCGAGCCGGACCCGACCCACCCCCGCTACCTCACCACCGTGCGCGGCCTGGGCTACAAGCTCGACCTCTGAGGTGAGGGGTCACCCTTGCCCGTCGTACGCCGGCCACGGCCCGGGACTTCGTGACCCCTCGGCGGCTCGGCGGGGGAAGAAGGTGACCTGTCGGCGGTGTGGGGCGGGGAGGAAGTGACTGGTCGGTGGGGATGGGGTCGGCGGAGGTCGGGTACCGCGCGGGGCATGGCCGCCACCGAACCGGACCTGCTGGCGACGTACCGCCGCAAGCGCGACTTCGACACCACGCCCGAGCCGAGCGGTGCGGTGTCGCCGGCCGAGGGCTCCGAGACGCCCCGGTTCGTGGTGCAGCGGCACCGCGCGACCCGACTGCACTACGACCTGCGGCTCGAGATCGACGGCGTCCTGGCCTCGTGGGCGGTGCCGAAGGGGCCCACCCTCGACCCGGGGGTACGCCGGATGGCGGTGCACGTCGAGGACCACCCGCTCGAGTACGCCACGTTCGAGGGGGTGATCCCGCGCGGCGAGTACGGCGGCGGCGACGTGGTCGTGTGGGACCACGGCACCTGGGAGCCCTACGGCACGGACGACCCGGCGCAGGCGGTCCGGGACGGCGAGCTGCACGCCGAGCTGTACGGCGAGAAGCTGCGTGGCCGGTTCGTCCTGGTGCGCACCGGGAAGGGCTCCGACGACAGCGACCAGTGGCTGCTGCTGCACAAGCACGACGACCACGCGATCGAGGGGTGGGACCCCGAGGAGCACCCACGCTCGGTGGTCAGCGGCCGCACCAACGAGGAGGTGCGGGCCGACCCCGGGGCCCGCTGGCACTCCGACCGCCCGGCGGCCGAGGCAGCCGAGCGGGTCGACGAACCGGCCGACGACCCCTCGGCCGTGGGCCCGACCGACGCCGAGCTCACCGCCCTCGAGGAGCTCGACGAGGAGGGCACCTGGACCGTGCACGGCCGCGACGTCGAGGTCAGCAACCTGGACAAGGTGCTCTTCCCCGCCGTCGGCGACGAGGCCCCGGTGACCAAGCGCGAGCTGCTCGCCTACACCGCCCGCGTGGCCCCGGTGCTCCTCCCCCACGTGCGGGACCGGGCCCTCAACCTGCACCGGTTCCCCGACGGCGCGGACACGGAGGGCTTCTGGGCGAAGGCCCTGCCCGACCACGCCCCGGACTGGGTGGGCCGGTGGGACAACCCGCTGGCCGACCCCGGGGAGACCCGCACCTACCTGGTCGCCGACGAGCCCGCCGCCCTGGTCTGGGCGGCCAACCTCGGCGCGCTGGAGTGGCACCCCTGGACCTCCCCGACCGAGCAGCCGGAGAGCCCGACGTACGCCCTGTTCGACATCGACCCCGGGGAGCGCACCACCTGGGAGGACGTGCTCGAGCTGGCCCGGCTGCACCGCACCGCCTTCGAGCGGCTCGGCGTCCGCGCGCTGCCCCAGGTCACCGGCAGTCGCGGCCTGCAGGTCTTCGTGCCGATCCGCCCGGGGCCGTCGTACGACGACACGCGCGCCTGGGTGGAGGGCGTCTCGCGGACCGTCGGACGGGTGCTGCCGGACCTGGTCAGCTGGAAGTGGCGGGTCCGGGAGCGCGGTGGCCGGGCCCGGCTGGACTACACGCAGAACGCGATCAACAAGACCCTGGTGGCGCCGTACTCACCACGCCCGCGGCCCGGCGCCCCGGTCAGCATGCCGATCGGGTGGCACGAGCTGGAGGACCCGGAGCTGCGCCCCGACCGGTGGACGATCCGTACGGCGCCCGCCCGGCTGGACGAGGTGGGCGACCTGTTCCGCGGGGCCCTGGTCCGCGACCAGGAGCTCCCGGCCTACGAGTGAGGCCGAGGGGGGGCTCAGCCCTCCGCGTCGTCCTCGGCCTCGAGCCAGCCCCGGAAGGCCTCGAGGTTGCGGGTGGACTCGCCGCGGAGCTTGCGCCACTCCCACTCCTTGCGGATCGACGTGGCGAACCCGAGCTCGAGGATGGTGTTGAACGACTCGTCGGAGTAGGTGAGCACCGAACCGAGCAGCCGGTCGAGGTCCTCGCGGGTCACCGAGGACAGCGGCAGGCGGGCGTCCAGGTAGATGTCGCCGAGCCGGTCGACGGCGAACGCGACGGCGTACATCCGCAGGTTGCGCTCCAGCAGCCAGCGGTAGACCCCCTCGTGGTTCTCGTCGGGCTGGCGGCAGACGAAGGCGTGCACCGCGAGCGCGTGCGTGCCCACGTCCAGGCGCACCGGGGTCTGCAGCTTGCGCTCGCCGGGCAGCTCGAGGGTGAAGACGCCCGGGGAGACCTCGCGGTACTCGATCTCCGCGTCCGCGAGGTGGGCGCGGACCACGTCGGCCGCCGCGGCCGCCTCCCCGGTCAGCTCCGGTCGGGTCGACTCGGTCATCGTGGCTCCAGCTCCTGTCGCATCGACGTCCTCGCCTGACGGTAGACCCCCAGCACCCGGTCGGCGGTGTGCTCCCAGGTGAACTGCTCGGCCTGGGCGACCGCACCGGCCGCCAGCCGCGCGTGCAGCCCGGGGTCGCCGACGACCCGGCCGATGGCTCCGGCCCAGGCGCGCGGGTCGTGGCCCTCGACCAGCAACCCGCTGTGCCCGTCGCGCACCACCGTGGTGAGGCCGCCGACCGCGGCGGCCAGCACCGGCGTACCGGCGGCCTGGGCCTCGACCGCGACCAGGCCGAAGGACTCGTTGTAGGAGGGCACCGCGACCAGCGAGGCGGCGGCGTACCAGTCCGCCAGCTCCGGCTGGGCGACCGGGGGCACGAACCGGACGACGTCCTCCAGCCCCAGCTCGCGGGCCAGCAACGACAGCGACTCCGGGTGCTCCAGGCCGCTGCCCGAGGGCCCGCCGACGATCGGTACGACGACCCGCGACCGCAGGTCGGGGTGCTCCTCGAGCAGCACCGCGACGGCGCGCAACAGCACGTCGGGGGCCTTCAGCGGCTGGATGCGGCCGGCGAAGAGCAGGACGTGGGCGTCCCGGGGCAGCCCGAGCCGGTCCCTGGCCGCGGCCCGGCGGCCGGGCCGGAAGATGCCCAGGTCGACACCGGGGTGCACGACCTCGACGCGGCCCGGGTCCGCGTCGTACAGGTTGATCAGCTGCTTGGCCTCGATGTCGGTGTTGGCCACGAGCATGTCCGCGGACTGCACCACCTGCTCCTCCCCGATCACCCGGGCGGGCGGCTCCGGGGAGTCCCCGACGGCGAGGGCCTCGTTCTTCACCTTCGCCGTGGTGTGCATCGACTGCACCAGCGGGACGCTCCAGCGGTCCCGGGCCAGCGCCCCGACCTGCCCGGAGAGCCAGTAGTGCCCGTGCACCACGTCGTAGTGCCCAACGGGGTGGCGGGCCTCGGCCCGCAGCACCTCCCGGGCGAAGACGCACAGCTGTGCGGGGAGCTGGTCCTTGTCCAGCCCCTCGAACGGACCGGCGTGGATGTGGTGGACCCGGATGCCGTCCCCGGCCTCCGCCACGGGCGGGAGCGCGGAGGAGGTGGCCCGGGTGAAGACGTCGACCTCGACGCCGCGCCGCGCCAGGCGCCGCGAGAGCTCGAGGACGTAGACGTTCATCCCGCCGGCGTCCCCGGTGCCCGGCTGGTCCAGCGGGGAGGTGTGCAGACTGACCATCGCGACCCGCCTCAGCGGGTCGCGATCGTGCGGGCTCCACAGGAACGGGTTCGTCACGGGCACCTCCGGTGGTGCAACCAGCCCGGTGACGGGGTCATTCCCGCCCGGTGCGGGCGAGCACTCTGCCCAGGGCCGTGCCGGCCACCACCACGGCCACTACCCCGGCGAGGAGGTCGACAACCCTGGAGCCGACCGATTCCTGCGCGGTCGCCACCACGGCCCACACCAGGACGGCGGCCCCCAGGGCCGCCACCGCGCGCAGCCAGGCGGGCGCGGTGGGGACCAGGGCGAGCCCCCCGACGGCGGCGGCCAGCAGCACCAGCACCAGGCCCAGCCACCCGAGGACGTCGGCGACCCCGCTGCCGGCGAACCGGTCGAGGGCCCAGGCCGCGATCCAGGCCAGGCCGCCGACCAGGCCGGCGAGGGCGGCCAGGCGTGGGACGAGCCCCGGGGTGGACGAGGTCACGAGCCGCCTCCGTCCAGCATCGAGAAGAGGTCCTCCTCGACCGGCGCGGGCCGGCCCGGGGCCGCGGTGGGATGGTCCACCACGGCGCCCGGGATGCCCGGTCCGGTCTCGGCCGCCTCCCCGTCCCGGAAGGCGCAGGCGGCGGCGTGCGCCAGCCGGTCGGCGGCCTCGTTGAGGTCGTGGCCGGTGTGCCCCTTGACCCACTCGAACCGCACCCGACGCCCGCCCATCTCCCGGTCCAGGGCGCGCATGATCTCGACGTTGAGCACCGGCTTGCCGTCGCGCTTGCGCCAGCCGCGGCGCTTCCAGCCGGCCATCCAGCGGGTGATCGAGTTGATCGTGTACGTCGAGTCGCAGTACACGAGCAGGTCCTCCTCCAGGTGGGCGGTCTGCTGGAGCAGGTCGAGCACGCCGGTGAGCTCACCCATGTTGTTGGTGCCGTGGGCCCATCCACCGGCCGCCCAGCAGCCGTCGTCGACGTACCACGCCCAACCGGCGGGTCCGGGGTTGCCGAGGGCGGAGCCGTCGGCCGCAGCGATGATGGTCACGGGCACGATCCTGCCATCATGGGGCCATGGACGTCCCACGCACCGCCGTCGTGACCGGAGCCAGCAGCGGGATCGGCGCCGCCACCGCCCGCGCCCTGGCCGAGGAGGGCTACCGGGTGGTGTGCGCGGCCCGGCGCGCCGACCGGGTCCATGCGCTGGCCACCGAGATCGGGGGCCTGGCCGTCGCCTGCGACGTGACCGACCGCTCCTCGGTCGCGGACCTCGCCGACGCCGCGGGCGAGGAGGTCCACGTGCTGGTGAACAACGCCGGGGGCGCGTTCGGCTCCGACCCGATCGAGCGCGCCGACCCCGACCAGTGGCGGGCGATGTACGACGTCAACGTGCTCGGCCTGCTGCACGTCACCCAGGCCCTGCTCCCGGCCCTGCGGGCCAGCGGCGACGGGGTGGTGGTCAACGTCGGCTCCACCGCCGGTCGGGTCGCCTACGAGGGGGGCGCCGGCTACACCGCGGCCAAGCACGGCACCCAGGTGGTCACCGAGACCCTCCGCCTGGAGCTGTGCGGGGAGCCGATCCGGGTCTGCGAGGTCGCCCCGGGGATGGTGCACACCGAGGAGTTCTCGCTGAACCGCTACGGCGGTGACCGGGAGCAGGCCGACGCCGTGTACGCCGGGGTCCCCGATCCCCTGGTGGCCGAGGACGTCGCCGACGCGATCCGCTGGGTCGCGACCCGCCCCTCGCACGTGAACGTCGACGAGCTGGTGATCCGGCCCCGGGCCCAGGCCGCCCAGCACAAGGTGCACCGGGTCTGACCGGCACGGCTGGGTCCGACGTGGGAGACTCGGGCGCATGCAGATCATCGGACTCATCGGTGGCATGAGCTGGGAGAGCAGCGCGGCCTACTACGCGCAGCTGAACCGCGGCGTCGAGGAGCGGCTGGGCGGCCTGCACTCGGCGCGCGTCGCGATGGCCTCGGTCGACTTCGCCGAGGTGACCGAGCAGCAGGACCGGGAGGACTGGGACGCCGTGGCCGCGACCCTCTCCCGCGCCGGACGGGCGATGGAGCAGGCCGGTGCGGACTTCCTGCTGCTGTGCACGACCACCTTCCACCGGGTCGCCGAGCAGGTCGAGGCCGCGGTCGACATCCCGCTGGTGCACCTGGGCGACGTGGTGGCACAGGCGGCCCGGGAGCACGGGGTGGAGACGGTGGGCTTCGTCGGCACCACCTTCTCGATGAGCCGTCGGTTCTTCACCGACCGGATCGCCTCCCACGGCCTGAACGTGATCACGCCGTACTCCGAGGACCACGACGAGGTGAACCGGATCATCTACGAGGAGCTCGTCCACGGGCAGATCGAGGACTCCTCCCGCCGCACCGTCACCAAGCTGATCGACCAGCTGTGGGCCGCCGGCGCCGGGGCCGTCGTCCTCGGGTGCACCGAGCTGGAGCTCCTGGTCGACCAGTCCGACGTCGAGGTCCCCCTGCTGCCCTGCACCACCCTGCACGTCGAGGCCGCCCTGGACCGGGCACTTGGCTGACGAGATCCGGCGCAGCGCCCTGGGGCGCACCGCCCGACTGGCGGCACTGCCGGTCGGGTACGCCGGCCGCGCCGGTGTGGGCGTCGGCAAGCGCCTGGTGGGGCGGCCGGCCGACCGGGTGCTGACCGAGGTCCAGCGCCGCACCGCCGACCAGCTCTTCTCCGTCCTGGGCGAGCTCAAGGGCGGCGCGATGAAGCTCGGCCAGGCGATGAGCATCTTCGAGACCGCCCTCCCCGAGGAGCTCGCCGGGCCCTACCGCGAGACCCTCACCCGGCTCCAGGACGCCGCCCCGCCGATGTCCCCGGGCACCCTCGACCGGGTGCTGGCCGCGGAGCTGGGCCCCGACTGGCGCTCCCGGTTCCGGGAGGTCGGGGAGCAGCCGGTGGCCGCCGCCTCGATCGGGCAGGTCCACCGCGCCACCTGGCACGACGGGACCGAGGTGGCGGTCAAGGTGCAGTACCCGGGCGCGGCCAGGGCGCTGCGCTCGGACCTGCGACAGCTGTCCCGGATGAGCCGGATGTTCGCGGTGCTCACGCCCGGGCTCGACGTCCGCGCCCTGCTGGCCGAGCTCCAGGAGCGGGTGGTCGAGGAGCTCGACTACACCCTGGAGGCCGAGGCGCAGGCCGCCTTCGCCGCGGCGTACGCCGGGGACCCGGACGTCCTCGTGCCGGGGGTGGTCGAGGCCACCGAACGGGTCCTGGTCACCGAGTGGCTGGACAGCGACTCCTCCCTGGCCGCCGTCATCGCCGACGGCGGGCCGGAGGAGCGGGACCGCGTCGGGCGGCAGTACGTCGAGTTCCTGCTGGCCTCCCCGGCGCGCGTCGGGATGCTGCACGCCGACCCGCACCCGGGGAACTACCGGGTGCTCGCCGACGGTCGCCTCGGCGTCCTGGACTTCGGGGCGGTGGCCCGGTTGCCCGAGGGGCTGCCCCCAGCGATGGGCCGGTTGCTGCGGCTGGCCGTCGAGGAGGACTGGGAGGCGGTCCGCGACGGACTGGTCGAGGAGGGGTTCCTGCGGCAGGCCACCGACCTGGACCCCGAACGGCTCGCCGCCTTCCTCGGTCCGTTCGTGGAGCCGGCGACGGTGCCGAGGTTCCGCTTCGACCGGGCGTGGCTGCGCAGCCAGGCCCAGCGGGTCGCCCTCCCCACCGGCGAGGGGTTCGGTGACGCCCTGAAGCTCAACCTGCCGCCGGCGTACCTGCTGGTGCACCGGGTCTGGGCCGGTGGCGTCGGTGTGCTCTGCCAGCTCGAGGCCGAGGTGGCCGTCCGCGACCTGCTCGTCGAGCACGTCGCCGGTTTCGCCGACTGAGCCAGGGGGTCGGTCCGCGGGCGCCCCGGAGTGCACGGACCGCTCCGGACACCGAGGATCTGCGACCCGGCCCCTAGGATGGACCGCCGATTCCCCCCACCCGAGAGCGAGCGCCGTACCCCCATGCCCGAGACCACCGGCCCGACCGGCGCCACCCGCACCCGCGCCGACCGCCGCAACGTGGCGATCGTCGCCCACGTCGACCACGGCAAGACCACCCTGGTCGACGCGATGCTGCACCAGGGGGGTGCCTTCACCACCCACGAGGCCGAGGGCGTTGCCGAGCGGGTGATGGACTCCGGCGACCTGGAGCG
>CAZRKV010000087.1:0-10472 GCA_964600305.1 uncultured Nocardioides sp.
GTCTGACCCCGACGATCCACGGTTCCCCAGCGAGGCCGTGGTCGTGACTAGAGTGACCCGGGTCACGGACGCCGGGCCGTCGGCCTCCGGACACACCGCTCGGGAGGTTCCATGTCCATGCAGCGCAGGAGCTTGCTCAAGGCCGGGCTGGCTGGCGCCGTCGCCGGCCCCTTCGCCGGTTTCACCCAGGCCCCCGCACACGGCGCACCCCGGGGATCCGGAGCACTCCGGCCGGTCCCCGACCACCGGGACGGGGTGGTCCGCCTGCACCTGCCGCGCGGCTTCGAGTACCGCAGCTTCCACGACACCGCCGACCCGGTCACCCTGGCCGACGGGACCCGGCTACCCGGGCGCCACGACGGCATGGCCGCCTTCCCCGACGGTGACGCTGAGGTGGTCCTGGTCCGCAACCACGAGATCAACAACCCGCAGCCGGCCTTCGGCCCGACCGCGCCGTACGACCCGATGGGTGGTGGCGGCACCACGACCGTGCACGTCGACCGGTACGGCGAGGTCCGGGAGGCCTACACCAGCCTCAGCGGCACGATGATGAACTGCAGCGGCGGCCCGATGCCGTGGGGCAGCTGGGTCACCTGCGAGGAGACGGTCAACGGCCCCGACGTGGGCCCGGACTTCACCGGCGCGCCCAACACGCCGTTGCAGCGGCGGCACGGCTACGTCTTCGAGGTCCCGGCCGGCGGACTGGCCGAGGCCGAACCGCTGACCCGGGCCGGGCGCTTCGCGCACGAGGCGGTGTCCTACGACCCCGTGGACGGCTACCTGTACCTGACCGAGGACAACTTCGCCTACCCCTCCGGCTTCTACCGCTACCGCCCGGCCCGTCACCCGGGCCGTTCCGGCCCGCTCGACAACGAGGGCACCCTGCAGATGCTGAGGGTGGTCGGCACCGACGAGGCGCACCTCGAGGCCCGCCAGCGCCCGGGGGCGACGTACGACGTCGCCTGGGTCGACATCGCCGACCCGGACCCGCACTTCGACCACACGCCCGGCGAGGAGGCGCCGACGAGCAACGACGAGGCCCTCACCCACGTCGGCGACCAGGGGCGGGCCCAGGGTGCGGCCCACTTCTCGCGCTGCGAGGGGCAGGTGTACGAGGACGGCGTCGTCTACTTCACCTCCACCCAGGGCGGTGGCCGGGCCATGGCCGGACCGGACTCCAGCAACGGCTACGGCAACGGCTGGGGCCAGGTGTGGGCCTACGACTGCCGTGCGCAGACCCTCCGCTGCGTCTACCAGTCGGAGAGCCGGCAGCGGCTGGACTTCCCCGACAACGTCACCACCAGCCCCCGCGGCACCCTGGTGGTCTGCGAGGACCACGACGAGCGCAACTACCTGCGGGGGCTGACCCGCGAGGGTCGGATCTGGCCGATCGCCCGCAACGCGATCGCCGACCGGACGGACTCGGAGTTCGCGGGGACGACGTTCAGCCCCGACGGCCACACGCTCTTCGTCAACATCCAGGACGCCACCGGCCTCACCTTCGCCATCTGGGGGCCCTGGGCCGACCTCGGCGTCTGAGGTCCCGTCGCCCCTGAGGCCCACCGGGGCGAGCCGCAGGACCAGGGCGCCGTCACGGCTCCGCGTGGCCCGCGCTCAACCGGCTCCAGGTGGTGAGGAGCAGCTCCTCGTGCTGGGCGTGTGCGGCCAGGAGCGCGTGCAGCACCCGGGTCGCGGCGACGGCCTCGCAGGGACCGGTCGTGGCGGTGAGCCCGTGGGCGGCTGCCGCCATCGACCGCGCCTCGGCCCGGATGGTCTGGGCGAGCAGGCGCAGCTCCGGGCAGTGCTGTGCCTCGATCAGCCAACCATCGTCGGCCTCCAGGTGGGGCAGCAGCTCGGTGCGGCAGAACCGGACCAGGTCGTCCCGCGCGGCCGGAAGTCGCGCGAGGCCGTCCGCCGCGGCGCGCACCTGCCGGCCGGCGTCCATCAGCGCCAGCCGGAGGCTGTCGTGGTTCGCGGTGGGAGGCGCGGCCGGACAGGGTGCCGACGCGCTGGTCGACGGGGCGTGCCACTGGTGTCTGGACATCGTGTCCTCATCTCGTCGGGGACCGCCGGGCGCCCGGCGCTGCACTCGAGCCGGTCCGTCGGTCGGGGTGGTGGGGTGGTGCCGCCACGTGGTCCGGGGATCCCGACTCGTCCGTGGCGGAGCGCAGCACGTGCAGGGCGCTGAGCAGGTCGTCGTGGCGGCGCCGCAGGTCGACCAGGTCGTCGAGCGCCTGTTGGTAGCGGAGGCGGTAGGCGTCTCGTTCCTCCACTGCCGCGCGCAGCACGGTCAGGGCCGTGTGCGGGTCGTGCCGGGCGGTGCCGTCACGGGACGGGTCGCCGGCGGGGTACGCACGCAGGGTGGGCGCGGGCTCGTCCGGCCCGCGTCCGTCCGGCCCGCGTCCGTCCGGCCCGAGTTCCTCCGGCCCGCGTCCGTCCGGCCCGAGTTCGTCCGGCCCGAGTTCGTCCAGCTCCGTGTCGCGCGGGTCGCCCGCCCGTGCCGGTTCGCGGTGGGTCCTGGGCAGCCGGTCCATCCACCGGGGCAGGTACCAGGCGGCCCGTCCCGCGATGGCCATGAGGGCCGGGACGAGGACGAGGCGGACGAGCGTGGCATCGATGGCGATGGCGACGGCGAGCCCGAACCCGAAGAGGTTGACGACCCGGTCGTCGTTGAGGAGGAAGCTGGAGAAGACCACCACCATCACAGCGGCGGCCGCGGTGATCACGCGGGCGGTGGCGGCGATCCCGTCGGCCACCGCCGGGCCCGGCTCCCCGGTGCGCAGGTACTCCTCGCGGACCCGGCTGAGCAGGAAGACCTCGTAGTCCATGGACAGCCCGAACAACACCGCGAACAGCATCATCGGGGCGAACGACTCGATGGGTCCGGGTTGGGCCCCGAAGAGGTCCGCCAACCATCCCCACTGGAACACCGCCACCACGGCGCCGTAGGCGGCTCCCACCGAGAGCAGGTTCATGATCGCGGCCTTGACCGGCACGAAGAGGGAGCGGAACTCGACCAGCAGGAGCAGGAAGCTCAGGCCGACGACGAAGCCCACGAACCAGGGCATCCGCTCCTCGAGCTGGTCGGCGAGGTCGATGTTGGTGGCCGTGGCGCCCCCGACGTGCATGGTGCCGTCCGTTCGCTCGGCGAGCACCTCGTCACGCAGGTGGTGGACCAGGTCCTCGGTCGCCTCGGCGTCGGGGGAGCTGGTCGGGACCACGGTGAGGACGGCGGTGTCGCCGGCCTCGTTGAGGACCGGTGGCGCGACGTGCTCGACGCCCTCGACGTCACGGAGCTCGGTGGCCAGGTCCGCGGCCGCCTGCCGGTTCTGCGTCGGTGTGCTGTCGTCGTACTCGACGGTGACCGGCAGCGGGCCCGTCCAGCCTGGGCCGAAGGCGTCGTCGACGAGGTCGTAGGCGGCACGCTCGGTGCTGTCCTCGGGCGCGGACCCGTCGTCGGCGCTGCCCAGCCGCAGGTCCAGGAGCGGGACGGCCATCAGCGCGAGGAGCGCGATCGCGGCCACCAGGTAGGGCCACGGGCGGCGCTGGACGTGGTGGGTCCAGCGGTGCCAGCCACTCGTGCGGCCACCGCCGTGGTCCAGGTGTGCGCGGCGGACGCGGAACCGGTCGAGGTCGTCACCGAAGAGCCCGAGCAGGGCGGGCAGCAGCGTGACCGCCGCCAGCAGGGTGGTGGCCACCGTGATGGCACTGGCCAGCCCCAGGGTGGCGACGAAGGGGATGCCGATGGCGTAGAGCGACAGGATCGCGATGATCACAGTCGTGCCGGCGACCAGGACCGAACGCCCTGCGGTCGACAGCGCGATCGGGATGGATTCCTGGGCGGGCAGACCGGTGGCCAGGCCCTCGCGATGCCGGGTCACCACGAGCAGGGCGTAGTCGATGCCGACTCCCAGACCGATCATGGTCGCGACCACCGGGCCGGCGGTGCCGATGGCCACGTGGTCGGCGAGCAGGAGCACCACCCCCATGCCCAGACCCAACGCGAGCACGGCAGTGATCAGCGGTACGAGCATCGCGAACACCGACCCGAACGCCACGAGCAGCACGACGACGGCCGCGGCCAGCCCGATCGCCTCGCTGCCCGAGGGGTGGTTCTGCGCATCCAGGGCGGGCCCGCCGAACTCCACCTGGACGCCGAGATCCTCCACCGGCGCGAAGGCATCCTGCACGGCCTCGATGTGGTCCTCGTCGATGTCGGCGGCACGGTCGGTGAACCGAACGGTGGCGACCCCGGTGGACCCGTCCTCGGAGACCATCGGCTCGCCCGGCCCGTAGGGCGAGGACACCGATGAGACACCGTCCTGGCCGGCGGCCTCGACGACCGCCGCGTCAACGGCCTTGCGGACCTGCGCGCGAGTCACGCCCTCCTCGTCGTGGACGACGACCTGCATGCCGTCGCCCGCCATCGTCGGGAACTTCTCCTCCATCGCGTCGTGGGCCGCCTGCGAGTCGGTGTCCTCGACGGCGATGTCGTTGCTGAACGAGCCGCCCACCGTCTGCCCACCGACCACCACCCCACCGGCGAGCAGCAGCCAGGCCACGAGGACCAGCCAACGGTGACGGACGGAGAAGGCGGCTAGCGCTCGCAGCATCACGGCTCCCGGCGGTTCGGTGGTGGCTCGGCACTCGATGGTGCCATGAAGCGAGACTTATGTGTCTCACTTACATTCGAAGCCTACACGACCGATCCAGGGCGGCCGCCTCGGTACGCTGGCGGACATGGGAGTCCGGGAGGAGGAGCACCACCGCGCGGATGCGCTGCGCAACCGGGCGGCGCTGCTCGACGCGGCCGCCGAGGTGCTCGCAGAGGCCCCGCAGGCCTCCGTCGCCGAGGTGGCCACCCGCGCCGGGCTGGGGCGGGCGACGCTGTACCGCCACTTCGACAGTCGCGGTGCCCTGCTGGGCGCGATCCGCGAGGAGGCGCTGGCCCGGGCGAGGGCCGCCATCAACGGTGTCGACCTGTCCGACTGCGACACCCGCGAGGGCATCCGACGCACGGTGCGGACACTGCTCCCCCTCGGGGTGAGGTTCCGGATCCTGGTCGCCGACGGTTCCGATGCCGACGCGGACTTCGTCGCCGCGCGGAACGAGGCCCTGGCTCCGCTGTGGTCGGTCCTGACGCGCGGGGTCGCCTCCGGTGAGCTCTCCCGTACGGCGAACACCGGGTGGCTCGGGATGGTCCTGGCCGCCCTGCTGATGACCGCCGTCCGGGCCACCAGTGCCGGGGTGATCGATGCCGCCGAGGCCGCCGACCAGGTCGCCGACACGTTCCTCGACGGCTTCGGCACCACCTGACGGGCACCAACTGGCGGGCTCCCACTGACCGGCACCGCCGACCGAGGGGACCCGGGGCTAGGCGGTCCGGGTGGCCACGACGTCCGCGAAGGCCTCGAGGGCGTCGCGGACGGGGCCCTCGGGCACGACGGCGAGCCGCGCCTTGGCCTCGTGGGCGCGGACGAGGACGTACTCCCGGGCGCGATCCATGGCCGGGTGCTTGCGCAGCAGGTCCAGCGCCTCGGCGTGGGCGTCGTCATCGGCCTCGAGGTCGCGGTCGAGGAGCTCGAGCAGGCGGGCGTCCTCGGGACGCGCAGCCGCCCGCGCCATCAGCACCGGGAGCGTCGGCACCCCCTCGCGCAGGTCGGTGCCCGGGGTCTTCCCGGACTCCTCGGACTCCGAGGCGACGTCGAGGATGTCGTCGGAGAGCTGGAAGGCGCTGCCGACCATCTCGCCGTACTCGGTCAGGGCCTCCTCGACCTCACGGGAGGCGCCCCCGAACCGGGCGCCGTAGCGGGCCGAGGTGGCGATCAGGGCCCCGGTCTTGCCGGCCACCACGTCGAGGTAGTGCTGCAGCGGGTCCTCCCCCGGCCTCGGGGCCACCGTCTCCATGATCTGGCCCTCGACCAGCCGGGTGAAGGTGCGGGCCTGGATGCGGACCGCGTCGTCCCCGAGCTCGGCGGTGAGCTCGGAGGACTTGGAGAACAGGAAGTCGCCGGTGAGGATCGCGACCAGGTTGTCCCACCGGGCGTTCGCCGAGTCGGCCCCCCGGCGCAGTGCCGCCTCGTCCATCACGTCGTCGTGGTACAGCGAGGCCAGGTGGGTCAGCTCCACCACGCAGGCGGAGGTGACCACCTCGTCGGAGCCGGCGCGGTCGCCGGTCTCGGCAGCCAGCAGCACCAGCAACGGGCGGAACCGCTTGCCGCCGGCCTCGAGCAGGTGGCTGGCGGCCTCGGTGACGAACGGGGCGGGGCTCTGCACGTGCCCGACCAGGGCCTCCTCGACCTCGCCCAGGCGGTCGCGCAACCGGTCGGCGAGCGCCTCGTCGACGATCGGCAGGGCCAGGCCGGTCGGGTTCACGGAGGCCGGGGTGGGGGTCACCTGATGAATCCTCCCGCATGGGCGGCGAGATCCAACACCGGCCCGGGCAGCACGCCGAGCAGCACGGTGACGGCCAGGCCCAGGGCGATGCCGCTGGCGGTCAGCACCGACGGCCGGGTGACGGTCGGCCCGTCACCGATCGGGTCGGAGAAGTACATCAGCACGATGACCCGGACGTAGAAGAACGCCGCGACCACGCTGAACAGGACCGCAGCCACCACGAGCGGCCAGGCGCCGGCCGCGGCCGCCACCGAGAACACCGCCCACTTGCCCATGAAGCCCGACGTCAGCGGGATGCCCGCCATCGCCAGCAGGAAGAACGCGAAGGCCCCGGCCACCAGCGGCGACTCCTTGCCCAGGCCCGACCAGCGACGCAGGTCGCTGATCTCGCCCGCCCCGTCGCGCACCAGGCCGGCCAGCGCGAACGCACCGAACACGGCGAAGCCGTAGGTCACCAGGTAGAAGAGCACCGCCTGCACCGCGGTGATCTCCCCCTCGGCGAGCTCGCCCGCGCCCTGGAGCCCCAGCACGCCGAGGATGATGAAGCCGGTGTGCGCGATCGAGGAGTAGGCCAGCATCCGCTTCACATCGGTCTGCGCGATGGCGAACACCGCCCCGACCGCCATCGACAGCAGCGCGATCACCCACAGCATCGGCGCCCAGCTGCTCCGGTCGTCGGCGAAGGCGACGTGGAAGATGCGCAGCATCGCACCGAAGGCGGCGATCTTGGTGCCGGCCGACATGAACGCGGTCACCGGGGTGGGCGCGCCCTGGTAGACGTCCGGGGTCCACTGGTGGAAGGGCACCGCGCCGACCTTGAACAGCAGGCCCACCGAGAGCATGCCGATGCCGAGCAGCAGCAGGTTCCCGTTGCCGGTGTCGTTGGCGATCGCCGCGCTGATCTGGGCCAGCTGGAAGGAGCCCGAGTACCCGTAGAGCAGCGCAACGCCGTACAGGAAGAAGCCGGAGGAGAACGCGCCGAGGAGGAAGTACTTCATCGCCGCCTCCTGGCTCAGCAGCCGCCGGCGGCGGGCCAGCCCGGTGAGCAGGTAGAGCGGCAGCGAGAGGACCTCGAGGGCGATGAACATGACCAGCAGGTCGTTGCTGGCCAGGAACAGCATCATGCCGCCGACGGCGAAGAGCAGCAGCGGGTAGACCTCGGTGTGCTCCCACCCGCGGGTGGTCGCGGTGCGCTCGGCCTCGCTGCCGGGGGTGGCGGCGGCGTACCCGGAGAAGGGCGACAGGCCGGACTCGAGCCGCCGCTCGGCGAACGCGAGCACGCCGACCACGGCCAGCACCAGGATCAGGCCCCACAGGAACACGGTGGGGCCGTCGATGGCCACGGTGTCGCCCGCGGTGAGCAGGCCACTGGCCCCCTCGTGGTCGGTCAGGCCGGTGCCGACCAGGACGGTCGCCACGAGCGCGCCGACCAGGCCGAGCGTGGCGATCGCCGACTGCACGGTGTTGCGCAGCGGCCGGGAGACGAAGGCCTCGACCAGGACGCCCAGGAGCGCGATCCCGAAGACGATCAGCATCGGGAGCAGCTCGAGGTAGTCGATGTCGGGCTGGGTGAACTCGCTCACTGCTGGCCTCCCTCGGCGTCGCCGGTCGATTCAGCGGCCGGTACGTCGGGTGGTTCCTCGTCGACCCCGACGACCGCCATCGTGTCCTCGACCATCGGGTTGATCACGTCGGTCACCGGGCGCGGGAAGAACCCGAGCACGACCAGCAGCACCAGCAGCGGCGCGACGGCGACGACCTCGCGCACGCGCAGGTCGGTGACCACCTCGCTGCCGGGCTTGACCGGGCCGGTCATCGTGCGCTGGTACATCCACAGGACGTAGATGGCGGCCAGCACGATCGCGAGGACCGCGATCGCCCCGGCCCACCAGGCGTAGTCGAACGCCGAGACCAGCACCAGGAACTCGGAGACGAACGGGGCCAGCCCCGGCAGTCCCAGCGTCGCCAGGCCGGCGACGAGGAAGCTGCCGGCGAGCACCGGGGCCGCCTTCTCGACGCCCCCGTAGTCGCTGATCAGCGCCGAGCCGCGACGACGGATCAGGTAGCCGGCGATGAGGAACAGCGCCGCGGTCGCCAGTCCGTGGTTGACCATGTAGAGGATCGCGCCGGTGCTGCCCTGGGGGCTGATCACGATGTTGCCCAGCACGATGAATCCGAAGTGCGACAGCGAGGTCAGGCCGATCAGTCGCAGCATGTCGTCCTGGGCGATGGCCAGCAGGGCACCGTAGATGATCGAGACCAGGGCCAGGGCGATCACGAGCGGCGTGGCCCACTGCGAGGCCTCGGGGAACAGCCCGAGGCAGAAGCGCAGCATGCCGTAGGTGCCGATCTTGTCCAGGATGCACACCAGCAGCACGCTGGTGCCCGGGGTCGCGGTGGCCGTGGTGTCCGGCAGCCAGGTGTGGACCGGGAACAGCGGCGCCTTGATCGCCAGGGCGATGAAGAAGGAGACGAACAGCCACTTCTGCGCCTCGTCGGAGATGCCGACGTCGGCCAGCTCCCCGAGCAGGAACGTCGGCTGGCCGGCGCCCGCGGAGACGACGTACAGGCCGATCACGCCCGCGAGCAGCACCAGTCCGCCCAGCAGCATGTAGACGAGGAACTTGATCGCGGTCCTGCCCCGGCGCTCGCCGCCGTACCCGCCGATCAGGAAGTACGCCGGGATCAGCGTGGCCTCGAAGAGCACGTAGAACAGGAAGACGTCGGTGGCGGCGAAGACGCCGATCGCCATCCCCTGCAGCGCCAGCATCCAGGCGAAGTAGGCGGCCGTGGGCCCGGCGCCCCGGTGGTCGGCGTCGTGCCAGGAGGCCCCGATGACCACCGGCACCAGCAGCGTGGTCAGCAGCACCATCACCAGGCCGAGGCCGTCGACCCCGAGGGCGTAGTGGACACCGAGGCCCTCGATCCAGGGCACCTCCTCGGTGAACTGGTAGCCGCCGCCCACGTCGTACATCGCCGCCATCACGACCGCCACGGCGAGCGTCAGCAGCGAGAACCCGAGGGCGACCTGCTTGGGCAGCGCCGAGCCCGGGACACGGGGCACCAGCACCGTCACCAGGGCGCCGATGAGCGGCAGGAGGACCAGGGTGGTGAGCCAGGGGTATGCGTTCATGCGAGGTTCACCGCCAGCAGGGCCAGGGCGACGATGAGCACGCCGCCGAGCACGGACAGGGCATAGGAGCGGACGTAGCCGTTCTGCAGGGGCCGGAGCGCCCGGGCGAGGCCCCCGACGGTGGCCGATCCACCCTCGACCAGCCCGTCGACGCCGTACCGGTCGAACGTGGCGACGCCACGGACGAGCCGCCGACCCGGACCGATCACCAGCACCTCGTTGATGTCGTCACCGTAGAGGTCGTTGCGGGCGGCCCGCGTGGCCATCGAGACCTGCTGCGGCGCCTGGCGCGGCACGTCGCTGCGACCGCCGACGTACCAGGCCAGGGCCACGCCCGCGGCGGCGGTGACGGTGATGATGAGGGTCATCACGATCGCGGGGAACGGCAGCTCGTGGTGCTCGGCGTGGCCGACGACCGGCGTCAGGAAGTCCACGACGAAGTTGCCCAGCAGCAGGACACCCCCGAGCACCGACAGGGCGGCCAGCACGATCAGCGGCACGGTCATCACCCGCGGCGACTCGTGCGGGTGGGCCTCCGGCGCCCACCGCTTGTCGGTGAAGAAGGTCATCAGCATCAGCCGGGTCATGTAGAACGCGGTGACGCCGGCACCGAGGAGGGCCAGCAGGCCGACCACGACGTTCTCGCCGAACGCGGTCTCGATGATCTTGTCCTTGGACCAGAAGCCGGAGAAGCCCGGGAACCCGATGATCGCGAGGTAGCCCATGGCGAAGGTCAGGAAGGTGACCGGCATCGCCTTGCGCAGCGCGCCGTACCGGCGCATGTCGACCTCGTCGTCCATGGCGTGCATGATCGAACCGGCCCCGAGGAACATGTTGGCCTTGAAGAACCCGTGGGTCAGCAGGTGGAAGATCGCGAAGGCGTACCCGGCGACCCCGAGCCCCGAGGCCAGGATCATGTAGCCGATCTGGCTCATCGTCGAGC
>CAZRKV010000088.1:0-6715 GCA_964600305.1 uncultured Nocardioides sp.
TCGACCAGGTGGACGCGCGGTTCGACCAGGTGGACGCGCGGTTCGACCAGGTGGATGCCCGGTTCGAGCGTCTGGAGGGCCGCCTCGAGCGCGTGGAGACGGGCGTGGACTCGATCCTGGAGCTCCTCCGGTCCCGCTGACGCCGGGCACCGGGGTGCACCGCGCGGTGACCCCGCCGGCTCAGACCTCGGGCCTGGCCGGCAGCTGCTCGTGCTCGACGGCACCCTGCGCCTGGGCGAGGGCACCCTCCCACGCCTCGAGGGCACTCGAGAACGCGGTGGTGATGCGTGCGGACTCGGCGCTGAAGCGTTGCCATCCGGGCGTGTCCTCGTAGTAGCAGGTCGCGACCTGGCACCACTGGGCGTCGGAGGTGCCCTGGTAGGCGGCACTCACCGCGAGGATGGCGTCGTCGATCGTGGAGAGCAGCGAGTTGTGCGGACCCGACAGGGCAGCCGGCACGTGCAGCGCACGCATCGCGTCGCGGACCGCCGTCCGGTCCGACTCCGCGCGCCAGAGGACGTCGTACCCCTCGTCGTAGGTCACGCCGGTGCTCGGGTCGTCGACCCGGTCCACCCAGTCGGACAGGCTGGCCCGCAGCGCCCCGTAGCGGTCCAGCTGGCTGGTCATCGCATCCTGGTAGGTGTCGAGCTCGGCGGCGGCACCGTCCCTGGCGGCCTTCGCGGCGTCGTACTCGGCCCGCCAGGTCCGCAGGCTCGCCCGTCCCTCCGACACGAGGTCGTCGACGGCGTCGACGGAGCTCCGGGCCGCGGCGACGATGCCGGCGTCCTGCTCGGTCATGGTGTTGAGCGCCGCCACGATCTCGGCCCGGACCCCGGCCCACTCCCCCAGGTGGTTCGCGTCCAGCACGCCGAGGCGGGCCGTGGCGTCGTACGTCGCGGCGAAGCCGGTCAGTCGCTCGTGCTCCGGTGTCCCCTCCTCGATGCCGGCCAGGGCCGCGCGGAGGGCCGCCCCCGCCTCGCCCGCCCCGTCCGCGACGTCACGCACCTCCGCGGTCGTCCCGGTGCCCTCCAGCTCCCCGAACAGGTCGCTGAACCGGGTTCCCGCGGAGACCACGGCCGCCTGGGCGACGACCGCCTCCACGTTGTCGATCGTCCCGTCGGGGAGTGCCGCGGACCGCGCCCGGTCCTCGTCGACCTCGCTCAGGCGCGAGCCTGCTCCGTCCAGTTCCTCGGCGGCCTCCAGCAGTCCGGTGCGCACGTCTGCCCAGCCCGAGAGGTCGTCCTCCGACAGGCTCCCCAGCGCGCTCCCGGCTGCGGCGAGGGCCTCCTGCGCCTCCAGGAGCAACTCAGCCGCATCGGCGACCTCGCCGGAGGCCCCGGCTGCGGCCCTCCGGTCCGTGGCGAGGTCGTCGAGGAGACCGGCGAAGGCATCTGCCGCCTGGTGCAGGTCCGACACGCTCTCGGCGGCGGCCAGGTCCGCGTAGGCCGGGGCCAGCTCGGACGAGGCGTCGTCGAGCGCCGCCCGGGCCGAGGAGTCCCGCAGGTAGCCGTAGCCCCAGACCGCGAGCGCCGCCAGGACCAGGACGAGCAGGACGCTCAATCCCGCCACCAGGCGGTGTCGGGCGAGGCGATCCCGGACCGAGGGACGCCTGCCGACAGGCGGGCCCGCCACCGGGAGATCGACGCTCGTCGCATCCTCGAACCCACCGAGGAGGTGGTCCAGGTCCTCGGTCGGCGATGCCTCGCCGGCACCCTGCTCGACCGCGGGCGCCCCACAGGCAGGACAGAAGGCGTACGCGCCGGCCGACGTCTCCCCACACGCGCCACAACGAGTGGTCGTCGAGTCGCGCCGCTCGCGCTTCTTCAGCATGGGGACCCCCCCGTGAACGTCCTGCTCCTCCTGCCGATGCTGCGCGTGCAGCCCGGTCACCGGACAGGGTTCGCGGAGAAATGGTCACCAGATGGCGCGTGTGGAAGCGACCGATGACCCGTTCGGGCTACTCCTCCGGCGGCTCCACCTCCTCCTGCGCGCGGCGCAGGAAGGCCGCCACGTCCAGCCCGTACGTCGGCCCCTCGGCCTCGGCGTACCCGGCGACCCGGGGCCTGCCCCGCTCGAGCAGCCGCCGCGCCCCGGTGGGGTTGCCCCGCCTGGCGTGGGTGATGGCGACACAGAGCTGGGCCAGCCCCTGCCAGTAGTCGCGCTCCGACTCGGGGGCGTCCTTCCAGCGGGCCTCGAACACCTCGTGCGCGGAGAAGGGGCGTCCGCCGTCCAGCAGCTCGAGGGCGAACCGCACCGTCTCCCGCGGCGGGAGCGGCTCCTCGCTCACCGGCTCCACCCCGCGCGCGCCGTACGGGAGCGGGCGCCCGAGCTCGTCGCGCGGCCGTGCCTGCTTCGCACGCCCCTCCTCGTCGCGGTCCCTGGTCGTCATGCGGCCACCATGGTCGATCCGCCGGCCCCGGACAACCGGGGCCCCTCACCGGCCGTCGGAGTCCACCCGCGTGGGCGGGGTCCTCCCCTCCGGTCGCCCCGGGGCGCGCCGCCGCCGCGCCTGCGCGATCCGGTCGGCCAGGGCGGCACCCTCGCCGCGCTCGTCGCGCCCGTCGACGACGTGGCGCAGCGCAGCACGCAGGTGGTCCAGCACCAGGTCCTCGTGGAGGCCACCGACCGACTGTCGCCCGGTGCGCACGAGCACCAGCTCCCGGATGATTGCCAGGCGGTCGTCGTCGAAGAGACCGGCCACGCGCGACGTCGGCACCTCGCCGTCGGCCACCAGCAGCTCCAGCAGGCCCAGCAGCGGCAGGGAGGCCTCGTCGACCCCGGGCGGGCCCGGCGGCTCCGGCGGGCTCTGGTCGGCGAACCGACGCCCGCCCACCCGGGCGACCAGGTCGACCGCGATGTCGTCGACCTGGTCGCACAGGCTGCCCACCACCTCGCGCAGGTGCGCCGCGACGAAGGGCTGGGCCGGCAGCCCGAACCGCATCTCGACGCGGTCCTCGTGGTGGGAGAACTGGGCCGACCCCCACCGCCGGTTCAGGTCGTTGACGGCGGCGAGCACGTGCGAGCCGGGCTCCACGTCGACCGCGAGGAAGGAGAACACCTCCACGGCCGGACACTCCTCGAGGACCCGGACCCACACCACGGTGGAGCCGCACACGATCGGGAGGTCGCCGTCCTCGTCGTGGACGAGCGGCTTGTCGAACATCCGCTGCAGCGCAAGGTCGACCAGGCGCTGCAGGTGGTCGCGGTCGCGCACCCGGACCATCGGCTGCTCCACCTGCTCGGCCTCGGCCTGTGGACCCGGCTCGGACCACCCCTCGTCGCGCTCCAGCCCCTCGGCGTCGAGCAGCAACGGGTGGGCACACCCGTGGACCTCGCGCAGCGCCGCCACCGCCATCGCCGCGACCCGGTCGACCTCACGGAGGGCGACGTCGACGTGGAAGTTCTCACCCTCGTCGTCGGCGGGGCCGAACCAGCCGTGGTCACGCAGCAGATCCTCCTGCTCGGGTGTGAGCTCGTAGCGCTCGTCGAGGTAGGCGTTGCTCACCGCCTCGGCCCGCAGCGCGTCGTCGCCGTGCCGCAGGAACTGCACGTACGGCACGGCACCGTCCAGCCCGTCGGCGTCGTCGACCTCGAGCTCCACGACCAGCGGCTCGCGCGCCGCCAGGTCGGCCAGCGCATCGGCCAGCCGTCCCCGGAACCGGCGCCACGCGTCGTCGCAGGCCCCGTCCCACGTCCGGTCCCTCGTCTCGTCCATCTCGACCCCCCGGTGTGTGCGTGGGACCACGCTAGAGGGGGCCTCCGACATTCCCGGGTGCCTGACCGGAACCCCGTGGGGCCGCCCTCACTCGACCACGACCACGCCCTCGGTGCCGCGGTCGAACGTGACCACGTCGTAGAACTCGTAGGTGGCCGGGACCTCCGGCAGCCGCACCCGCCGGGCCGTCCTCGGCGGCAGGGTGAGGTGGACGTCGAGCTCGTCGATGTCGAAGGAGCGGGGGAACCACGCGTCGTCGTTGCGGAAGACGAGCACCGGGTCGTCCACGTCCACCCGGACCTGCTTCGGCCGCACCTCGCCGTCGTTGGTGACCACCACGTCGTCCCCGGTCGGGGTGACGACCTCCCGGGTCAGGAAGGCAGTGGTGCCGAGCACCACCGACAGCAGCACCGCGACGACCCCGACCCCGGCGATCCGACCGGGGACCACGCTGCGCCCCGAGCGCCCGGCCCACAGCGGCACGATCGCGGCGAGGATCGCCACCGAGGCGGCCAGGTGCGCCACCGTCAGCACGTGCACGACCAGCGCCTCCGGGTGCAGCAGGCCGGCGAGCGTCAACCCGCCGTGGAAGACGAGGTCGAGGAGGGTGACCACCCCGGCCACCCCGGCAGCGACACGAGCGTGGCCGCGCCGTACGAGGGCGAGTGCGGCCAGCAGCGCCACCACCAGCACCACCAGGGACGGGCCGACGAAGCGTCCGGCCAGCTGCAGCAGTCCTGCGCCGAGCACGGTGACCAGGCAGGCGACCTGGAACAGCCAGGTCCAGGAGCGGTGTCGCGGGGTCGTCCCCACGGCCTCGGGTCGGGGCGCGTCGTACGAGGTGGTCATGGCATCTCCCTGGGTCGGCGGGTCGGGAACCCAGTGCAGCGCCGGCGGCGTCCCACGCGACAGGGGCGCCGGTCCCGCCTGTCCCGGGACGGGTACGCCGGGACGGCGACCCCCCGGACGCGCCCCTCAGGCGCCGGGGCCGAGGCCGGCGTCGCGGGCCCGCGCGACGGCAGCGGCCCGCGTGGGCACGTCCAGCTTGGTCAGGATGGTGCTGACCTGGTTGCGCACCGTCTTGCTCGCCAGGTGCAGGCGGCTGGCGATCGCGGCGTTGTCGAGCCCGTGCGCGACCAGGGACAGCACCTCCCGCTCCCGCACCGAGAGCCCGGGGAACGGCGGCACCACCGGCCCGGAGCCGTGGAAGTACGCCGCCATCCGGTCCCCCGCCCGCCGGTCCAGGAGCACGCTGCCCGAGGCCACGGCGCGGATGGCGACCTCGATGTCCTCGGGCTCGGCGTCCTTGACGAGGTAGCCGCGCGCCCCGGCCTGCAGGGCGAGGTAGACCGCGTCGTCCCGCTCGCTCATGCTCATCACCAGGACCTTGGTGTCCGGGTGCCGGGCCGCCAGCCGCCGGGTCGCCTCGATGCCTCCCATGCCCGGCATCAGCACGTCCATCACCACGACGTCGACCTCCGCCCCGGCCAGCAGCTCGAGTGCCTCCTCCCCGCTGCCGCACTCGCCGACCGGCGTGATGCCCTCCATCCGCGCCACCAGCGACCGCAGGCCGGCGCGGAAGGTCGGGTGGTCGTCGACGATCGCGACCCGGACCGCGCTCACCGCTCGACCGCCCCGGGCACGACCAACCCCACCACGGTCCCGCCCTGCTCCCCGGGGGACACCTGCAGACAGCCGTCGACGTCCCGGGCCCGCTCGCGCATGCTGTCGATCCCCACCCCGCCGTCCCGGCGGGCCGGTCCGGGTCCGCGCCCGTCGTCGGCGACCTCGAGGTGCAGCGTGCCCTCCCGGACGGCGCACGCGAGCCTGACCCGGTGTGCCCCCGCGTGGCGCACGACGTTCGTGGCCGCCTCGTCGGCGACCCGCACGCAGGCCGCCGCCACCGGTGCACGGACCGGCGCCTCCCCCAGGTCGAGCTCGAGGTCCACGGTCAACCCGGCCTCCCGCAGCCGGGCCGCCCTGCGCGCCAGCGCGCCCCCGAGCCCGAGCAGGTCGAGGGTCCCGGGAGCGAGGCCGTCGACGAGGCGGCGTACCTCGGTGACGCTGTCGGCCACACAGGTGCGCAGCCGCAGCAGTCCCTCCCGCACCTCGGGGTCGTCGACGTCCCGGCTCAGCGCGGCCAGTCCGAGGGAGATGCCGGCGAGCTCGGGCCCGAGGCCGTCGTGGAGGTCGGCTCGGAGCCGGTCGCGCTCGGCGTCGCGGACCGCCCGCTCCCGGGCCGCCTCGAGCTCCAGGGTACGGCGCAGGTCCCGCGCCTGCTCGTCCACGAGGAGCGCGGCCGCCAGGCCGGTGAAGGCGACGGCGACCCACATGTCGTTCCACGGGTAGGGGAAGGTGTCCTGGGTCAGGATCGCGAGGGCCAGGACGACGGCGGCACCGGGGACCAGCCGGCTCGGGGTCGCGCCGGTCCGGGCGCGGCGCACCGCCCCGACGACGGCCGCCAGCACCGCGAGCGGCATCGCGACCAGCACCACCCCGCCCATCGCGACCTGTCCCAGCGTGGTCAGCCACCCGGGGGCGACCTCGAGCGGGTTGGCCACCACGGGCGCGGAGCTGTCGTCGGCCGGGGCGATCGCCGCGACCACCGCGACCGCGCCCACCACGGCGACGACGACCGCCGCGAGCAGCCGGCTCGGGCGACCGAGCTCCCGGAGGCCGGGGTGCAGGAGCGGGACCAGGGTGGGCAGCAGCAGGTACGGGGTCCAGGTGAACGTCGAGAGCCAGGCCGCCACGGCGACGAGCCCGGTCACCTCCCCGCCCGCAGCCACGACGTACGCCGCGAGCTCGCCCGTGAACGCGCCCACCGCCAACAGCGCCTGCAGCAGCAGCACCGCGGCGACCGGTCGCGCGGCTCCCCGGGTCCACAGCCACGCCCCCAGCGGGGGCATCACCAGGGCGACCCAGAGGTCGGCGAGGTAGAGCGGATAGGCCTCGGCCAGCAGGGCGGCGGTCCTGGCGTGCAGCACCAGGGTCGCGACC
>CAZRKV010000088.1:6815-10448 GCA_964600305.1 uncultured Nocardioides sp.
CGACCCACGCGGTGGATCGGTGGAGGCTGCCCACGCGGTCAGTATCACCGTGTCGCGCACGTCACGCACCCGCGCGGATGAAAATTGGTTGCTGCAAGGTTCAGCCGCCTGCGATCCTCAGCGACTCGCCCCTTCCCCGCCCGATCGACCCCGAGGACCTCGCCGTGTCTCCCGCTGCGTCCCCCGCCCGCTCCGTCGCGCCCGCACCGCAGCGCACCGGCTACCTGATCGCCCTGCTGGTCGGGGCCGCCTTCGTGGTGATCCTCAACGAGACGATCATGAGCGTGGCCCTGCCGGAGCTGATGGTGGAGTTCGCCATCACGGCGGCCACCGCGCAGTGGCTGACCACCGCGTTCATGCTGACGATGGCCGTGGTGATCCCGGTCAGCGGCTACCTGCTGACCCGGCTGCCGCTGCGGCGGGTGTTCGTGTTCGCGATGAGCAGCTTCTCCGCCGGGACCCTGCTGGCCGCGATCGCCCCGACCTTCGGGGTGCTGGTGGCCGGTCGCGTCACCCAGGCGGTGGGGACGGCGCTGATGATCCCGCTGCTGATGACCACGGTGCTCACCGTCGTACCGGCCGAGCGGCGGGGCCGCACGATGGGCACCATCTCCATCGTCATCTCGGTGGCGCCGGCGGTCGGCCCGACCATCGGCGGGGTCGTGCTGGACCAGCTGACCTGGCGCTGGATGTTCTGGCTGGTGCTGCCCGTCGCGGTGCTGGCGCTCAGCGTGGGGGCCACCTGGATCCGCAACGTCACCGACCCGCGGCGGGTCCCGCTGGACGTGGCCTCCGTGGTGCTCTCGGCGCTGGCGTTCAGCGGCCTGGTGTTCGGGCTGAGCAGCATCGGGAGGGCCGCGGAGGGCGACCCGCTGCTGCCGCTGTGGATCCCGCTCGGGATCGGCGGCCTGACGCTGGCGCTGTTCGCGTGGCGCCAGCTGGTGCTCGGCGCGGACGCGCTGATGGACCTGCGGGCGTTCGCGACCCCGGCGTTCTCGCTGGCGGTGGTGCTGGTGTCGGTGAACATGATGGCGCTGTTCGGGACGATCATCCTGCTGCCGATCTACCTGCAGAACGTCCAGGGCGCCTCCACGATGACCACGGGCCTGGTGCTGCTGCCCGGCGGCCTGGCGATGGGACTGCTCGCCCCGGTGGTGGGTCGGCTCTTCGACCGGGTCGGACCACGGCCCCTGGTCGCGCCCGGCGCGGCGATCGCCTCGAGCGCCCTGTGGGGGATGACGACGTACGACGCGGGCACGCCCCTGGCGGTCGTGGTGGGCGTGCACGTGGTGCTCAACATCGGGCTGGCGTTCATGTTCACCCCGCTGCTGACCTCGGCGCTGGGGTCGCTCCCACCGGCGCTGTACTCCCACGGCTCGGCGATCGTGAGCACGATCCAGCAGGTCGCCGGCGCCGCCGGCACCGCCCTGTTCATCACCGTGATGACGCGGGAGAGCGTGGCCGCGATCGCGGAGGGCGCCTCCACCGTGACCGCGACCCAGGAGGGCGTGCAGGCGGCGTTCCTGTGGGGCGGGATCATCTCGCCGGTGGCGGTGCTGCTGGCCCTGTTCATCCGGCGCCCCCAGCAGACCGAGGCGCCCGCCGCGCGACCCGATCGGGTCGCGTCCGGGGTGTGACCCCCGGGGGGTTCAGGAGGTGGCCGGCTCCTCGCGCCGCCCGGCATCGGTGAGCACCCACACGCCCGGCCGTCCCTTGTCCATCAGGCCGTCGGCGATCAGGCCCTGCCGGGCCCGACGGGCGGCGTACTGCCAGCGCAGCTCGCCCTCGGGCGTGGTTTCCCGGTCACCGGTGCGCAGGTCCTCGCCGACGCGGGCCTCGAGCGCGGCGAAGACCTCGTCGGCCTCCAGCTCGTGGTCGGCCTGCTGGAGCACCTCCAGGATGAGGGGGCGGAACTCCTCCGGCGGGGTACGCCGCCGCCCGACCGAGCGCGAGGTGACGCCACCGCGGGACCCGCCGGGGGCGGCACCCCGCGTGGCCGGGCGTGGGTTCGTCGATGTGGTGCGCCGCGCGGCGGGCTTCGCCGGCTTGGTCGTGGGGGCCGGCTGCGGCGCGGGCCGGCCGTGCTCGCAGTAGGCCAGGGGGAGGTCGCAGAGGTCGCAGTGTCCGGTGGGGGCGTCCATCGCTTCCCATCCTATTCGCCCCGCCGAGTCGGCCCCACGGCACCGCCGAGTCGGCCCCACGGCACCGCCGAGTCGGCCCCACGGCACTGACCTTCACCCGGACGGGATGGACCATCCCGACTACGCAGCCTTGGCGAAGACGGGCACCCACCCCCGGTGCTTCTCTTGAGCAACCGATCCCCCTCTTGCTCGGAGACTCCCTTGCCCAGACAGCTCTGGAGGGCCCTGGCCCTCACCACGGTGGCCACGCTCGCACTCGGCACCGCCGCCTCCGCCCCCGCGCTCGCGCACGGCAAGCACGGCCACCACGCCCCCGACCGCGTGACCGACGTCATCGAGCTCAACGGCCCCCGTGGCGTGGAGTCGATCCGGCCGGGCCTGACCCTGGTCAGCGAGGCCGACGCCAGCTTCAGCCTGGTCATCGAGCGCCGCCACCGGGACGCGCGCAAGATCTCGCTGGGCAGCATCCCCGGCGCCGAGGGCATCGCCCCGGCCGTCGCAGCAGGCCGACACGGGACAGTCTACGTCCTCACCGGCGCCGGCGAACCGGGTGGCCCCGGAGGGAAGCTCTACCGCTGGCACCGGCGCAGCGGGGTGAGGCTGGTGGCCGACATCGCGGCGTACCAGGCCGGCGACCCCGACCCCTACGACCTCGAGGAGCTCCCCGAGGAGAGCAACCCCTACGGCCTCGAGGCCCTGCGGGACGGCTCGCTCCTCGTCGTCGACGCCGCCGGCAACGACCTGCTGCGGGTCTGGCCGGGTCGTCACCACCGGAAGACGAGGATCCGCACGGTCGCGGAGTTCGAGCCACGGACGGTCGCGTTCCCAGAGGGCCTCCCGGAGACCGATCCGGAGGGGAACCCCCTGCCGCCGGCCGGCACGATGATGCCGTCGGAGTCGGTGCCCACCTCGGTCACCGTGGGCAAGGACGGGTACTGGTACGTCGGCGAGCTGCGCGGCTTCCCGGCCACCCCGGGCACCTCGCAGGTGTGGCGGATCAAGCCGACCAGCAAGCGCACGGCCACCTGCGACCCGGAGAAGCCGTGGCGCCGGGACTGCAAGCGGTACGCCGACGGCTTCACCTCGATCACCGACATGGCCTCGGACCGGCGCGGCAACGTCTACGCCCTGTCGCTGTCGACGCAGGGCTGGCTGGCCATGGAGCTCGGGGCCGAGGGCAGTGAGGTCGGCGCGCTGCACCGCATCGACCGCCGCCGCCGGGTCCGCGAGGTCGCCGAGGGCCAGCTGGTGCTGCCCGGTGGGGTGGACGTCGCCCGCAACGGCACGATCTACGGCGTCGGCCCGCTGTTCGGCCCCGGATCGCTCTACACGATCCGATGAGCCACGCGGCGGCATAGACGGACGGCCCGGTCCTGCCCCACCCCCCCCCCAGGGGCCGGGCCGTTCTCCCCCGGCGCAGCCGGTTGCTACGGCAACCGGCTGCGCCGTCCTCCTGCCCGGGCCACCAGCTTGGGCGCGGCGACCTCCACCT